>CAZDUQ010000022.1:0-12706 GCA_964508665.1 uncultured Oscillospiraceae bacterium
GGCCGCGTGACCGAAAAGCAGGAGGTCAGCATCCTGATCGAATAGACCTGATCGTTCGGAGCGGCGGGGGGCAACGCATCTCCAGTGCATCCCCCGCAGGATAAAGGCAGGAGCCGAGCAGCCGGAAAACCGGAAAGCTTGATTTATGCCCCCCTGCCGTCGATCGCACCGATGAAAAACGAAACATGAAAGATGAAAAATGAATAAAAGAAGCGCCGCGTGAGCTCACGCGGCGCTTTCCCTTTTCTGGCGGAAGCATGTGGGAATCGAACCCACCTAGGCAGCTCTTCACCACCCTCACCGGTTTTGAAGACCGGGGGGCACACCAGCACCCATCTGCTTCCATGCGCAACAAACCTAACACAGTTTCCCCGAAAAGTCAAGGAAAATCGATTCGCTGCACGGGAATGCGCCGCAAAGCGCAGATTTTTTATCGGGTCATGTCAGCTCGGGCCCCGGCTTGCGCTGGTCGCCCTCCTTTTTGGTCATATGATTGCGGTCGAAATATTCCAGCGCCGCCAGAGCGTATTTCCGGGAGGTGTTCATCCTGTCCCGGTACTCCGCCAGCGTGATGGTCTCGTGCTCCGCGAACCAGTCCTTCAGCGTGTTCAGCAGGGCGGCATAGACCGTCTCGTGCACCACGATCTGGGGGGACAGCATCACCAGCCGGCCGCCGGACACCAGACTTTCCAGCACCTGACGGCAGTCCTCCTTCTCCCTGGGCTGGAACATGGCCCACAGGTCATCGGTGGCGGGAGCCTCCAGCCCGGCATCCCGGTAAATTCTCAGCAGCCGATCCCGCAGGGCGGTCTGCCGCTTGGTCAGCCGCACCTCAAACTCCGCCAGCGCGTAGCGGTCGGCCACCTGCTTTACCTTGCCCTCGGCCCGCAGCTCCCGCAGGATGCCGTCGGCAATGGGGCGGTCGATGCGGGGGAACAGCTTCTGCCGCAGCTCGGCCAGACGGATGCCGGCGTGGAGAGGGTTCTGGGCATGGTAGCCCTCCAGCAGGCGGCGGCAGCTCTCCCACTGGGCATCCAGCACCGAGGAGGCCAGATACCGTCCGGGGAGGATCTCCAGCGCCTGGCCGTGGGAGGTCAGCTCCTCCAGCTCCCGCAAAAGCTCCTCCGGATCCATGGATAGCCGGGCCGCCAGGCGGGGAGCGTCCGGCAGGGCAAGGCCCTCTTCGGCGATGGTCTGGATCACCCGCTGGCCGCCGGTGCCCGATTCCTTGATCTTCAGGGCCTCCAGCACGGAACGGTCGCCGGACTTGTGGCGCGGGGGAGCTTCATCCAGCACCACGCCGCCGCCGATGGTCTCCAGCGGAGAGTAAAAGCGGATAACGAACCGGTCACCGCTTTTGGCTGCGATATCATCGCTGAAGCGGATCTGGGCATAGCAGCTGTCGCCGGGCTCCAGCCTGTCCCGATCCAGCAGCACCACCTTGGCCAGCAGCACGGCGGAGCCGTGGTAAAAATGCACCTGGGAGTTGTTCAGGATGACCCGCTGAGAGTTTTTCAGATTTTGCAGACGCACATCCAGCATCCGCCCCACATGGACCGAGCCGGGACGCACCACGGCGTCGCCCCGCTGGATGTCGCTCTTTTTCAGCCCCGCCAGATTGACGGCCACCCGCTGCCCGGCATAGGCCGTGGGGACGTCCTTTCCGTGTACCTGCAAATTGCGGATCCGGGTGGTCATGCCTGAAGGGGCCAGCTGGGCGGGCTCATCCAACGACATACTGCCCTCGATGAGGGTGCCGGTGACCACCGTGCCAAAGCCCTCCACCGAAAAGACACGATCCACCGGCAGACGGAAGGGGGTGCGCAGGCTCTTTTCGCCGGTCTTTTGTACCAGCTGCCGCAGATGCTCCCGCAGCTGGGGGATGCCCTCGCCGGTGTAGGCCGAGACGGGCAGGATGGGCTTGTCCTCCAAAAAGGTGCCCTTCACCTGCTCCTTCACATCCTCCCGGATCATCTCGACCCAGTCCTCATCCACCATGTCGGTCTTGGTGATGACCACAAGGCCCTCCCGGATGCCCAGCAGGGAAAGGATGCCCAGGTGCTCCACCGTCTGAGGCATGAAGCCCTCGTCGGCGGCCACCACCAGCATGGCCAGGTCGATGCCCCCGGCACCTGCCAGCATATTTTTAATGAATTTTTCATGGCCGGGCACATCCACGATGCCGGCCTGAGTGCCGTCCTCCCAATCCAGATGGGCAAAGCCCAGCTCGATGGTGATGCCCCGCTTCTTTTCCTCCTGAAGGCGGTCGGTGTCGATGCCCGTCAGGGCCTTGACCAGCAGGGTCTTGCCATGATCCACATGACCGGCGGTGCCGATGATCACATGCTTCATCGGTCGGCCTCCTTTACGGCGCGGGCGATATGCCCGAAGTCCTCCTCCCAAAGGGTGCGCAGACTCAGCAGATAGCGGTCATGGGCGATGCGGCCGATGATGGGAGGATCGCTCTCCCGGCGGAGGCAGGCCTCCAGCCCGTCCACCGTGGTGTGTCGTGGGGTCACCGCCACCGCCCAGGTGTCCAACAGCTGGGTGGGGACACTGCCGCCCCCCACCTGATCCTGCTCGGGAATGACCTGACAGCACAGTCCGTGCTCCTCCAGCAGGGCGCACAGCTGCTCGGCCCGGCGGCGGAGCCGGTCGGCCGGGGCAGAAAGCATCCGCAGGGTGGGAATTTCCTCCCGGGCGCGGTCGGGCTCCAGATAGCTTTGCAGGGTGGCCTCCAGCGCGGCCAGCGTCATTTTGTCCACCCGCATGGCGCGGGTCAGAGGATGAGAGCGCAACAGGGCGCTCCACTCCTTTTTACAGAGGATGATGCCCGCCTGCGGCCCGCCCAGCAGCTTGTCCCCCGAAAAGCTGAGGATGTCCACCCCGGCCCGGACGCTGTCCATGACAGTGGGCTCGCCATGGATGCCCAGCTCCTCCAGCGGGAAGAAGCAGCCGGAGCCCAGATCCTCGATGACGGGCAGCCTGCGCTCCCGCCCCAGCGCCACCAGCTCCGCCAGAGGGACACTTTCGGAAAAGCCAAGGATGCGGTAATTGCTGGTGTGTACCTTCAGCAGAGCGCGGGTGCTCTCCCCGATGGCCCGTTCATAATCCTGCAGGTGGGTCTTGTTGGTGGCCCCCACCTCCCGCAGCGTGCAGCCGCACTGCTCCATGATCTCCGGGATGCGGAAGGAGCCGCCGATCTCCACCAGCTCTCCCCGGGAGGTGATGACCTCGCCCCCCTTGCCCAGGGCGCTGAGGATCAAAAGCACGGCGGCGGCGTTGTTGTTCACCACAAGGGCGCTCTCCGCCCCGGTGATGCGGCACAGGAGACGCTCCACATGGCTGTAGCGGGAGCCGCGGCAGCCGTTTTCCACATCATATTCCAGCGTGGAATACCCCCGGGCGGCCCGGGCGGCGGCCTCTACCGCATGGTCGGACAGGCAGGCCCGGCCCAGATTGGTATGCAGGACGATGCCGGTGGCGTTGATCACCGGACGGAGCGAGGGCCGGGCGGCAGCTGCGGCGTCAGCCCGCAGGTCGCCGCAAAGGGTCTGGATGTCGGGCAGACCGGTGAGCGCGCCCTCCAGGATCTGACAACGGAGGTCGTCGATGCGCGCCCGCACCAGATCGGTGAGCACGCCCTGGGGCAGGCCGGTATCTGCCAGCTCGGGACGACGCAGCAGCTCGTCCACCTTGGGCAGCGCTCTGAGCAGTTGCTTGTTCTCCATCAGGATCACTCCATTTAACATATTTATAAAGTTGATAGCTTCTATTATATATCTTTTTGCGATTTCTGTCTATACTTCGAAAAAACAAATAAATCGGAAACTGTTATATTTTTTTGCGATATTTCCCCGCCGGCGGCGGCAAAACCGCAGGCTCCCCACAAGGCTTCGTCGTATTGCACAAATTTTTTGGTCAAAATTTGTGCAACATTCATGAACTTACATTTTACGGATTGATTTTTCCCGATTTCTCTTTACAATAGAAGTTGCCCATCAGGGCAACTTGCCCAAATTTTCACCCGAAAATTCATGATTTTGACCAAATCGAAAAGGGGAAAAGGAGATCAACACACAATGAGCACTTATCTGGTAATCGCTGCGGCGGTCGTCAGCCTGCTGATGGCTTTCGGCCTGTACCGCAAAAATGCTTCCATTAAAGTGGAAGACGCGCGTATGCGCGAGATCGCCGGCTTCATCCACGAGGGCGCCATGGCCTATCTGAAGCGGCAGTATGTGGTCATGGCGGTCTTTGCCGCCGTGATGTTCGTGGTTCTGCTGGTCATTCTGGGCTGGAAGACCGCGGTGTGCTTCCTCATCGGCGCACTGTTTTCCGTGCTGGCCGGCTTCTTTGGCATGATGAGCGCCACCCGCGCAAATGTCCGCACCGCACAGAAGGCAAAGGACGGTATGTCTGCCGCCCTGAATGTGGCCTTTTCCGGCGGCGCCGTGCTGGGCCTGTGCGTGGTGGGCCTGGGCGCGCTGGGCCTGGCTGTGCTGTATCTGATCTTTGACGGCAACAATGACATCCTCACCGGCTTCTCTCTGGGTGCTTCCTCCATCGCCCTGTTCGCCCGCGTGGGCGGCGGTATCTATACCAAGGCGGCCGATGTGGGCGCCGACCTGGTGGGCAAGGTGGAGGCCGGCATCCCCGAGGATGACCCCCGCAACCCCGCCGTCATCGGCGACAACGTGGGCGACAACGTGGGCGATGTGGCCGGCATGGGCGCCGACCTGTTTGAGTCCTATGTGGGCGCGGTGCTTTCCGCCCTGCTGCTGGCTGCCGGCAATGCCCAGCGCATCAGCCTGACCTTTATGCTGGTGGCCGCCGGTATCGTTGCCTCCATCATCGGTGTCGTGGTGGTCAAGTGCGTCAAAAACGGCGACCCCCACAAGATCCTGAACATCGGCACCTATCTGGCCTCCGCCATCCTGCTGGTGGTTGCTCTGGTGCTGTGCATGAACATGGACGGCGGCATGAAGCTGTTCGCCGCCATCGCCTCCGGCATCGTGGCCGGTGTGGCCATCGGCTTTATCACCGAGGTCTATACCTCCGATAAGTACAAATCTGTCAAGTATATCGCCGAGCAGAGCGAGACCGGCTCTGCCACCACCATCCTGTCCGGCTTCTCCGTGGGCCTGAAGTCCACCGCCCTGCCCATCCTGCTGATCGTCGTGGCCGTGGTGCTCAGCTCCGTGCTGGCCGGTCTGTACGGTGTGGCGCTGGCTGCCGTGGGCATGCTGGCCACCGTGGGCATCACCATCTCGGTGGACGCCTACGGCCCCGTGGCCGACAACGCCGGCGGCATCGCCGAAATGTCCGGTATGCCCCACTCCATCCGTGAGATCACCGACAATCTGGACTCGGTGGGCAACACCACCGCCGCCATCGGCAAGGGCTTCTCCATCGGCTCCGCCGCGCTCACCGCCCTGGCGCTGTTCAACAGCTACGCCCAGGCCATCGATCTGGGCAACATCAATCTGCTGGATTCCAAGGTGGTGGCCGGTATTTTCATCGGCGGTATGCTGGTGTTCCTGTTCTGCGCCCTGACTACCGAATCGGTCTCCCGCGCGGCCCAGAAGATGATCGAGGAGGTCCGCCGCCAGTTCCGGGAGATCCCCGGCATCATGGAGGGCAAGACCAAGCCCGATTATGCCCGCTGCGTGGATATCTCCACCTCCGCCGCACTGCACGAGATGATTCTGCCCGGCGTCATCGCCATCGTGGCCCCCATCGTCTGCGGCCTGATCCTGGGCGCTGAGGCGCTGGCCGGTCTGCTGGTGGGCTGCACCATCACCGGTGTGCCCATGGCTATCATGATGTCCAATGCCGGCGGCGCCTGGGACAACGCCAAGAAGTATATCGAGGGCGGCGCCCACGGCGGCAAGGGCTCTGATGCCCACAAGGCTGCCGTCACCGGCGACACCGTTGGCGACCCCTTCAAGGATACCTCCGGCCCCGCGCTGAACATCCTCATCAAGCTGATGAGCATCGTGGCGCTGGTATTCGTCCCCCTGTTCCTGTAAGCAAGATCGTATTTCCTGTAATAAAGTTGTGGCACGGAGCGCTCTGCGAAAGCAGAGCGCTTTGTGTTTGATATTCATTCCCCGACAGAACAAAGGCACGGTCATGCGACCGTGCCTCTGTTGATGATAACGCGAAAATGCCTTACTTTTGCAGCAGATCCAGCAGGAAGGACATTTGCAGCCGGATGCCCAGGGGAATGCACTGCTCGTCCACATCGAACTGCTGATTATGCAGCGCGGCGGTGATACCCTTTGCGCTGTTGCCGCAGCCCAGATGATAGAAGGCGCCGCCCTTTTTGGAGCCGTCGATGAAATAGGAGAAATCCTCGCCGCCCAGAGAGGGGAACTGCTTCATCAGGACGTGCTCGGTGCCCAGCAGCTCCTCAGCGCGAGCCTTCATCACATCCACCACCTCGTCGGTGTTGATGAGGCAGGCGTAGCCCCATTCCACATCCACCTCGGCCTCGCAGCCATAGCCTTGGGCGATGCCCTGAGCCAGCGCGGTGATGCGTTCTTTGGCGAAGACGCGGGTCTCGGGATCCAGGGTGCGCAGGGTACCGGTCATCTTGACCTCATCGGCCACGATGTTGCTCTTGGTGCCGCCGTTGATGGTGCCGATGGTCAGCACGGCGTTGTTCAGGGGACTGATGTTGCGGCTGACAAAGGTCTGCAAGCCGGAAACGATGCCGGCAGCGGCAACGATGGCGTCCACGCCCCGCTCGGGATAAGCGCCGTGGCCGGCCTTGCCCTTGACCTTGATGGTGACGGTATCACAGGAGGCGTTCAGCTGGCCGTAGCGCATCTCTACCGTGCCCACATCCATATAGGGCTGGACATGGAGGCCGATGGTGTAATCCACATCGGGATCCTTGCAGCAGCCCTCCTGCACCATGCGGTCGCCGCCGCCAACCGTCTCCTCGGCGGGCTGGAAGAACAGCTTGACGGTGCCGGGCAGCTCCTCGCCCATCTCCTTGCACAGGCGGGCAACGCCCAGCAGGATGGTGGTGTGGACATCGTGGCCGCAGGCGTGCATCACGCCGTCATTCTGCGAGCAATAGGAGCGGGAGCGATCCTCCTGCAGGGGGAGAGCGTCGATGTCGGCGCGGATGCCCACCACATTGCCGGGCTTGCCGCCCCGGATAATGCCCACGATGCCGGTGTCGGCACAGGGCTTGTGCTCGATGCCCCATTTGGTCAACAGATCAGAGATGCGCTTCTGGGTGCCCTGTTCAAAGGTGCCCAGCTCGGGATGCATATGCAGCTCCCGGCGGATGGCGATCATTTCGTCGGTGATCGCCTGAATGCTTGCGTTGATTTCCATAAGAAAGACTCCTTTTGGGATAATATTATGATAAAATTACAAGGGGTAATCGATCATTTGGGCTTGCGGGCCACCAGAACATCCCGCAGGATGGCCTGATCCACCCGGTGCTCCAGCCCTTCGATCTGAGGAAGGACGGCAAAGCCCGCCTGCTCCATGGCCTGAGCCAGCCGATGCCGGGGGGTGGTGAGGGAATTGTAAGCCAGGGCCACGCCCGCGCCGGGGCGCAGAACGGTGAGCCAGCCGGGGGCGCACGTCGAGACCAGCTCCGCGGCGTTGCGCAGCAGCGCTCCCCCGCCGTTGGCCCCATGCTGCACGCCGTAGGGCAGGTCACAGGCCAGCACATCGGCAGTGTTTTTGGGCAGCAGCCGGGCGCACTGGGCGCTGTCCGCCCGGAAGAACTGCACCCGGCGGGTGTCCTCCCGGTACCAGTCGTCCTTGCTTGCGGCATAGTCCACCGTCACCAGCTGGGCGATGCGCTTACCCTCGTGGGTGCGCTTTTCCTCGGCGCGGTGGTGCTTGTAGCGGCCGTTTTCCAGAAATTTGACGAAGTAAGAAGCGCCCTTGTGGACGGGCTGCTCCTGCACCTCCAGCCCAACGGCGTTCCAGCCGCGGATGGCGGCCTCGAACAGGGTGGTGCCCTGCCCGCACATGGGATCCAGCAGGGTGGGCGTCTCCCGCAGGGAGAGGGCGGCGCTTTGGGCCAGATTCACCAGCAGACGGGTGAACTGCTCGTTGGTCTTGCCGGGGTACTTCAGGATGGTATTCAGGCTGTCGGGCAGATACTGCCACGAGGGGATGTCCACCGGGCGCAGCAGGCCCTCCCCCTCCTCCTCGAACAGGGCGAAGAACAGGGACGAGCGGGCACAGGCGGCAAGGGCCACCTCCGTCAGAGGCTGCTCACAGGACAGGCGAAAGGCGGTCTGACCGCACAGGGAGGCCGCCTGCGCCCGGCAGCCGGGCAGCAGGGCGGAAAGCTCGGCCACAGCCGCGCCCGCGGCAGAATCCAGATAGACCCGGTTGTGGCCCGGGCTGGCCAGCAGCAGATACTCCGTCATTTTGCCTTGTGCTGCTCCAGCGTCAGGCCGGACTTTTCAGCCGCAAAGCGGCCGAAGGCGGCGGCATCGCCCTGGGTGAAATCCCGTTTGGGCAGGATGTGGGCCATACGGATGTCGGTGTAAAGGAAATAATAATCAGCGGTCTCCACCAGACGCTTCAGCCGGGTATAGGGGATGGACTCGCTGTGGCCGGGATAGGTCACATCAAAGGCGGTGTCGCCGAAGCGGTAATCGTAGACGGTTTGCAGGTCGGCGCTGTTTTTCAGCAGCTGCCGACGCATCCGCCACAGGCCGATCCGCTGCCCCAACAGAGCCAGCAGACCGAACAGGATGGTAAGAAGATACAGCAGCCGGGGGCCCTGCTTCACCACGGCCAGGATGCCGCCGGACAGAGCGGCCAGACCGATGACCACGGCGATGAGCTTTGCGGAGAGGGTGGCCTTGCCGTCCAGATGGACCCGGGCATAGACCCGGTAGGCGTCGGCATCGTGCCGGGTGTTGACAACATAAAGCAGCTTCATAAAAAAGCCTCCTGAAAATTCAGTTTTTGTTCACACAAAGGCTGGCAGAATACAGTATAACATAAAAAAGGCGGAGCAACAAGAGGGATTTCCGGCGGGGAATTGGGCAGAGCGCGGGAACGCGCAATTTTTTCTTTATTTTTACAGCCAAGTGTGGTATGATGAACAAATGAGCAACAATGACCGAAAGGCAGGACAATAGAATGGCAAGCAATTTTCTGAAGAAACTCTTCGGTGATACCTCCCAGAAGGAGATCAAAAAGATCATGCCGCTGGTGGAGAAAATCGAATCACTGGAAGAAGAATATAAAGCGCTGAGCGATGAGCAGCTCCAGGCAAAGACCCCCTGGCTGAAGGAGCGGCTGCAAAAGGGCGAGACGCTGGATGACATCCTGCCGGAGGCCTTTGCCGCCATGCGGGAGGCCGACCGCCGGGTGCTGGGGCAGTTCCCCTTCCGGGTGCAGCTCATCGGCGGCATCATCCTGCATCAGGGGCGCATCGCCGAAATGAAGACCGGCGAGGGCAAGACGCTGACCTCCACCCTGCCCGCTTATCTGAACGCGCTGGCCGGGAAGGGCGTGCACATCGTCACCGTCAATGACTATCTGGCCAAGTATCAGGGCGAGATGATGGGCAATGTGTACCGCTTTATGGGCCTGCAATGCGGCATCATCATCCACGGGCTGACCAACGACGAGCGCCGGGCGGCCTATGCCGCCGATGTGACCTACGGCACCAACAACGAGATGGGCTTTGACTATCTGCGGGACAACATGGCCATCTACAAGCGGGACATGGTGCAGCGGCCCTTCTGCTTTGCCATCGTGGACGAGGTGGACTCCATCCTCATCGACGAGGCCCGGACGCCGCTGATCATTTCCGGACAGGGAGACAAATCCACCGATCTGTACCGGCAGGCCGACCGCTTCGCCCGGACGCTCACCCCCATGAAAATGGTGGAGGTGGACGAAAAGGAGAGCCAGGACGACCTCCCCTGCGACTACCTGATCGATGAAAAGGCCAACAGCGCCACCATCACCCCCCGGGGCGTCACCAAGGCCGAGGCCTATTTCGGCTGCGGCAACCTGACCGATCCGGAAAACGCCACTCTGCTGCATCACATCAATCAGGCCATCAAGGCCCACGGCTGCATGAAGCTGGATGTGGACTATGTGGTGAAGGACGGAGAGATCGTCATCGTGGATGAGTTCACCGGCCGTCTGATGTTCGGACGGCGGTACTCCGAGGGCCTGCATCAGGCCATTGAGGCCAAGGAGGGGGTCACCGTCAACCGGGAGAGCAAGACGCTGGCCACCATCACCTTCCAGAATTACTTCCGGATGTATCCCAAGCTGTCCGGCATGACCGGTACCGCCCTCACCGAGGAGGACGAGTTCCGGGGCACCTACAGCCTGGATGTCATCGAGATCCCCACCAATATGCCCATGATCCGGCAGGATCACGATGACCAGATCTTCCGCACCGAGCGGGGCAAATATGCCGCCATCATCCGCAAGATCAAGGAATGCGCCGACCGGCAGCAGCCGGTGCTGGTGGGTACCATTTCCATCGAGAAGAGCGAGCTGCTGTCCTCGCTGCTCAAGCGGGAGGGCATCAAGCATCAGGTGCTCAACGCCAAGCATCACGAGAAGGAGGCCCACATCGTGGCCCAGGCCGGTCGTCCGGGGGCCATCACCATCGCCACCAACATGGCGGGACGCGGTACCGACATCATGCTGGGGGGCAACGCCGAATATATGGCCAAGGAGGATCTGGCAAAGGCCGGGTACTCCGACGAGGTCATCGCCGAGGCCGCCGGTTATGCCCAGACCGAAAACGCCGAAATTCTGGAGGCCCGCGCCCTGTTCCGGGAGAAGCTGGCCAAATACAGGGAGGAGATCAAGCCGGCGGCCGAGCTGGTGCGGCAGGCGGGCGGCCTGTGCATCATCGGCACCGAGCGGCACGAGAGCCGACGCATCGACAACCAGCTGCGGGGCCGCGCCGGTCGGCAGGGCGACCCGGGCGAAAGCACCTTCTATCTCTCGCTGGAGGATGACCTGATGCACCGCTTTGGCGGTGACCGGGTGCAGGGCATGATGGCCACTCTGAAGGTGCCGGAGGACGAGCCCATCAACGCCAAAATGCTCAGCGGGGCCATCGAGAGCGCCCAGGCGCGGGTGGAGGGCATCCACTACCAATCCCGAAAGAGCGTGCTGGAGTATGACGATGTGATGAACCATCAGCGTGAGATCATCTATGGCCAGCGGATGCAGGTGCTGGAGGGCATGGATGTGCAGGAGCAGCTGCGGGGCATGGTGCAGTTTGAGATCGAGCGCACCGTGTTGAGCGCCTCCAACGGACATCCTCAGCTGGAAAAGCTGGGTGCCGGGCAGATCGCCCAGCACTACGCCGGGGTGTTCATCGCGCCGGAGGAGAAAAACGCACTGGCGGTGCGGCTGGAGGGCATGAGCGTTCAGGACGCCACCCAGTGGCTCCAGACCCGGGCGGCAAAAGTATACGACGCCAAGGAGCAGGCCGTTACCCCCGAGCTGATGCGTGAGATCGAGCGGGTGGTGCTGCTGCGCACGGTGGATCAGAAATGGATGGATCACATCGATGCCATGAGCGAGATGCGCAAGGGCATCGGGCTGAACGCCTATGCCCAGATCGACCCGCTGAAGGAGTACAAAAAGCTGGGCTTTGATATGTTCGAGAGCATGATCGACGAGGTCAAGTGCGAGGCCGCCCGGCTGATCTTCCTGGCTCAGGTGAACATCAAGCGGGAAAAGGTGGCCAGGGAAAGCGGCACCTCCGGTGACGGCACCGTGCAGCGCAAGCCGGTGGTGAAAAAGAACAAAGTGGGCCGCAACGACCCGTGTCCCTGTGGCAGCGGAAAAAAATATAAGCACTGCTGCGGGAAGTAAGGGAGCTTTCCAATGCTTGCAGACGAAAAAGGCCGTGTGTCGCAGGACACACGGTCTTTTTATCGAGTACAGGGCGGCCTCGCAAAGCGGCAACGCCTTGGGCTATCAGAACACCGACAGCAGCTTGCACAGCTGGGCACGGGTGGCGGCAGTGCGGGGATAGAATCTGCCATCGGCACCGGTGAGGGCGCCGGCCTTTTGCAGCAGATAGACCGACTCGGCGGCGTAGGGCGCGATGTCTGCGTTATCCACAAAGGCGGGGGCCGCCGCGTCCTGCGGCAGGGGCAGCTCCTGATTCTGGGCAAAGCGCACCAGCAACACCGCCAGATCCTGACGGGTCACGGGGTCGTCTGGGTAAAACCTGCCGTCCGTGCCGCCGGTGACGATGCCCAGAGAGGCCGCCCAGCGCACCGCCTCGGCGTACCAGATATCCTCTGCCACATCGGGGAAGGGCATCGGATAATTCACCGGCGTGCTGCCGCTGAGCAGATAAAGCACCTGCACCGCCTGTGCCCGGGTCAGGGCGTCATTAGGGTGAAAAGCGCCGTCATCATATCCACGAACCACGCCCTGGTCAGCCAGCGCCTGTACATAGGGAGCATACCAAGCGTCCTCCGCCACATCGAAAAAGGCCGGGGCGGCGGACTCCTGCGCAGAGGGGGCGGGGGAGATCAGCAGGGGCGGGTCGCTTTCTGCGGCGGCGGGCAGGGCGGCCGATAGAGCCAGCAGAAAGGTCAACAGAAGGGCGGCGAAACGATGCTTGTTGTTCATAAAAGGCATCCTCCCGGGGACAAGATTTTCTCTATTATAGTGCGCCGCCGGGGTCTTTGTCAAGAAAGGACAGGTGGCG
>CAZDUQ010000023.1:0-8085 GCA_964508665.1 uncultured Oscillospiraceae bacterium
GGTGCGGCCATGCTGTTCTCCCAGCTGGTGCTGACCCTCTCGCGGAAAGTGTTTTTGCCCGCCGTCACGATGATCCTTCTGCTGAGCTACGGCGGCATCCTGACCGAAAACGGCGCGCTGCGCCAGGCGGCAGCGGTGGGGAAATGGGCGGTGACCACCTTCTTTCGGGTGTTTCTTGCGGCCTATTTTGGATATCTGACCTTCACCGGGCTGGTCTCGGGCAGCGCCGATGCGGCCGCCGTGCGGACGGCGCAGGGCTTTACCAGTGCGGTGCCGCTGGTGGGCACCATCATCGCCGGGGCCTCTGAGACGCTGCTTTCGGGCGCGTCAGTGCTGCGGGCTGGGGTGGGGCTGCTGGGCGCGCTGGGCGCGGCGGCCATCTGCCTGACGCCGTTTTTACAGGGGGTGTGTCATTTGCTGGTGTTTCGGGTGCTTTCGGTCTTTGCCGCCTCCTTTGCGGAGGGCGGGGTCAAGGCGCTGCTGGACGCCCTCAGCGGCGTGTATGGCATGCTGGTGGGCATCCTGACCGCCTGCTGCGCCGTGCAGTTCCTGACCATCGTGGTCAGCATGGCGGTGACAAGCGCATGAGCGGCGGGCTCGGGCTGCTGCTGCGGCTGGTGGCGGCGGGGCTGATCTGCAGCGGGCTGCTGAGCCTGAGCGGCAGCGGTCCCCAGCGGGAGATCCTGCGCTTTGGCTGCGCCTGTCTGACGGTCATCGTGCTGATGTCCGCGCTGGAAAAGGTGGAGCTGCCGTCGGGACAGCTCGCGGCCTGTGAGGACAGCGTGCGGCAGCGGGTGGAGGCGGCCCGGCAGGAATCGCGGGAGGAGCTGCTGGCACAGATCGCCCGGGAGCTGGAGCAGGAGGTGGAGCGGCAGCTGACGGAAGCGGGGCTGCGGGGCAGCTGTCAGGTGACGTGTGCGGCAGAAGAGGGCGGTCAGCTGACCGTCACCGGTGTCCGCATTGTCGGCCGGGACGGAAGCGACGCTGAGTGGGAGGCGCTGCGGCAGACACTGGCGGCCCGTCTGGGCATTTCCGCCCAGACGGTCATTCTGGAGAAAACGGAGGCAGATCCATGAAAAAGCCGACAATCCCGGCATATTTCCGGGCGTGGTTCGATAAGTATAAATATCTTCTTCTGATCTGTCTGGCGGGCGTGGTGCTGATGCTCTGGCCGGAGGGAGGACAGGAGGAGCCGGCCGCCCTCCCGGCGGCATCCGGGACAACGGCAGAGCTGGAGGAACGGCTGTGCGCCCTTCTGGAGGAGATGGAGGGGGTGGGCAAGACGAAGGTGCTGCTGACGGTGGAATCCGACGGAGAGACCGACTATGCCTATGACACCTCCGACACCCAGACCCGCAGCGAAAGCGGCGGCAGCATTTCCAGCCAGAACGAGCTGGTGACCCTTTCGGAAAGCGGCGGCCAGTCGCCTGTGCCGCTGCGCACCTGGGCGCCGCAATATCGGGGCGCCGTGGTGATCTGCCAGGGCGGGGGCAGCGCCGCCGTCCGGCTTGCCGTGACGCAGGTGGTGCAGTCCCTCACCGGCCTGACCGCCGACCGGATCGTTATTTCCAAAATGAAATCTTAATAGGAGGCTGTGACTGTGAAAAAACGAGGCGCGATCTATTCTGTAGTGGCACTGATGCTGTGCGTGGCGGTCTATCTCAACTGGTACTACACCAAAACCGGGGAGGACTACGGCACCGCCGACGATTCTCAGGCCGATGGCAAGGTGCTGGGAGAGTCCATTCTGGTGAACGGTCAGGAGGATGATGCCCCTGCGGCAGAGGCGGCGGGGGAGGAGTATTTTTCTCAGGCGCGGCTCTCCCGTCAGCAGGCGCGGGATGAGGCGGTGAACCTGCTGACCCGCACCGCCGAAAGCGAAGCCGCCACCGAGGAGGCCCGCACCGCCGCCAGCACCGGCATCCAGGTGATGGCGGACAACGCCGTGGCGGAGGCACGCATCGAAAGTCTGGTGATCGCCAAGGGCTATGCCGACTGCGTCGCCTTTGTCAATGAAAACGGGATCAATGTGATCGTGGCCAAGACGGTGCAGGGCCTGACCGATGCGGATGTGGCAAAGATCCGGGACATCGTCCTCAGCGAGACACAGGCCACCGCCGATCTGATCAAGATCATTGAAAAGGAATAAGGGCTTGTCAAACGGCGGAAAATAGAGTAAAATAAGTCCATACCCGGAAAGGAGAGGATCAGATGGCCGAGCAAAAGGAATATCTGGATATTCAGGAGGAGGATGGCCTGATCCGGGTCTCCTTCATCTCTCTGGCAGAGATCGCGGCACAGGCGGCACTGGGGGTCTCTGGCGTGTCGGCGCTAGCGGCGGCATCGCCCACCGTTGTGCGGGGCGTGCAGGTCACCCTCAGCGAGATCGGCATCTGCTCGGTGGAGGTGCATATCCTGGTGTCTGCCGGATATGTGTTCTCCCAGGTGGCAAAGGCCGTTCAGAACGCGGTCAAGACCGCCGTGGATGCCGCCGTTGGCATCGAGGTGGCCTCGGTGAATGTTTTTGTGGCGGGAATGGCCGTAAAATAAACCCGGATCCGCAGGTTCCCTCTGCCCAGACGGGCGGGGGGACTTTTTTATGCATCCACGCGGAATAAATTTCAAAAAAGGGCGGGAAATGCCTTTTCATTTGCCCGAAATCGTGTATAATATAAATTCAGAACATAAAGTGGGAGGCTGCTATGAACAGACGAGGCGCGAGAGAACTGGTGCTCCACCTGCTCTTTGCCGGGGAATATTCCGGCAAGACCGGCAAGGAGCTGCTGGAGGAGATCAATGAGGAGAATTTTCAGTCCCTGGTGGGGGAATACGAGCTTTATCAGGAGCTGCCGCCGGACAATCAGCAGGAATATATCCGTCAGGTGGTCACCGGCGTAATGGAGCATCTGTATGAGCTGGACGACTATATCGAGCGCTATGCGCAGGGCTGGAATGTGGCCCGCATCTCCCGCGTCTCCAAGTGCATTCTGCGCTTGAGCATGTACGAGGTGCTGTATCTGGGCATCCCCGTGGGCGCTTCGGTGAACGAGGCGCTGGAGCTTGCCAAGCAGTATGATTCCGAGGAGGCCGCCGGCTTTATCAACGGCATCATGGGCGCTTTTGTGAAGAACGAAGTGCAGGGATGAGAGCGCTTTATCTGGGCCTGGATACCAGCAATTATAAGACCTCCGCCGGGCTGTACTGCCCGGAGGACGGCTTTTTTCGCGCCTGCGGCAAGCTGCTGGAGGTGCCTTTGGGCAGTCTGGGCCTGCGGCAGAGCGACGCGCTGTTTCAGCACATCCGCCAGCTGGCAGAGCAGGTCCGGCTGGCCTGTCGGGAGCTGAACGGCGAGATCCGGGCCATCGGCTACTCTGCCCGTCCCCGGGATCTGGAGGATTCCTATATGCCCTGCTTTCTGGCGGGACAGTGCGCCGCGCAGTGCATGGCCGCCGTGCTGGGCGTCCCGGCCTATGATTTTTCCCATCAGCAGGGCCATCTGGCCGCTGCCGCCCTTTCGGTGGACAGGCTGGAGCTGCTGCGGGAGCCTTTTCTGGCGTGGCACCTGTCGGGGGGCACCACCGAGCTTTTGCGGGTGGAGCCCTCGGCGGAGCGTATCATCCACGCGGACATCGTGGGCGGCACCAGCGATATTTCCGCCGGGCAGCTCATTGACCGGGTAGGGGTGGAGCTGGAGATGCCCTTTCCCGCCGGGCCCTATGTGGAGCAGGCGGCGCTGCGTTCGGGGACGGATGCCTTCTTCCGGGTGAAGGTGCAGGACGGCACCTTCTCCTTTTCGGGGGTGCAGAACCAGTATCAGGCCCGTCTGCGGGCGGGGGACAGCCGGGAGGATGTCTGCCGCTTTGTGCTGCTGACGGTGGCACAGACGATCCTGCGGGCGACCAAAAACGCCCGGCGGGAGCAAAAGCTGCCGGTGCTGATTTCCGGCGGCGTTTCGGTGTGCTTGCTGGTGCAGCAGGTCTTTGCCGGAGAGCCCGACCTGTGGTTCGCGCAAAAGGGCCTTGGGGGCGATAACGCCGTGGGCGTGGCCGTCCTGGCCTCCATGAGGTGAAAAAATGGCAATGCAGCCGGTTTCGGTCACACAGCTGACCCAATATATCAAGCTCCTGCTGGATCGGGACGAGATTTTGTCCCAGATCTGCGTCCGGGGCGAGCTTTCCAATTACAAGGCCCATTCCTCGGGCCATCAGTATTTTACCCTGAAGGATGAGGGCGCGACGATCTCCTGCGTGATGTTCCGTTCGGATGCGGCCAGACTGCGCTTCCGACCGGAAAGCGGCATGAAGGTCATCCTCTACGGCCGGGTGAGCCTGTTCCCCAAAAGCGGACAGTATCAGATCTATGTGACGGCCATGCAGCCCGACGGACTGGGGGCGCTGGCTCTGGCGCTGGAGCAGCTGAAGACCCGCCTGAACCGGGAGGGCCTGTTTGATCCGGCCCACAAAAAGCCGCTGCCCCGCTATCCCCGCCGGGTAGCGCTGGTCACATCCCCCACCGGGGCCGCCGTGCGGGATATGATCCGCATTTTGAAGCGGCGCTGGCCGCTGGCGGAGGTGGTGGTTTGCCCGGTGCTCGTCCAGGGCGAGGGCGCGGCAGAGGAGATCGCCGCCATGCTGGACTATGTGGACAGGCATCAGCTGGCCGATGTGATCATCACAGGTCGGGGCGGCGGCTCCATGGAGGATCTGTGGGCCTTTAATGAGGAGTGCGTGATCCGGGCCATTTACCGGTGCGAAACGCCGGTGATCTCCGCCGTGGGACACGAGCCCGATGTGACGCTGGCGGATATGGTGGCCGATGTGCGGGCCGCGACCCCCTCCAACGGGGCGGAGCTGGCGGTACCGGAGCAGGAGGCGCAGCACAGCGCGCTGCTGCAATTGCGTCTGCGGCTGGAGCAGGCGCAGACCGGCAGGCTGGCCCGGCTGCGGCAGCAGCTGGCGCGGCTCTCCGGCAGTGGAGTGATGACCCGGCCGGAGGCCTATTTCCAGCAGAAGACGCTGTATCTGGAGCTGCTGCGGCAGCGGCTGGAGCACAGCGGACAGGCTGTTTTGACAGAAGACCGGCAGCGGTTTGCCGAAGTGGCGGCCAGACTGGATGCCCTCAGCCCGCTGAAGGTGCTGGGCCGGGGCTACGCCGTAGCCACAAAGGAGGCGGCCGTCATCCGCTCGGTGAGACAGCTGGCACCGGGCGAAACGCTGACGGTGACCTTTGCCGACGGCACCGCCGACTGTCGGGTGGAAGCATGCAAGGAGGGGACGACCCATGGCAAAAAAACAGACATTTGAACAGTCCATGCAGCGTCTGGAGGAGATCGTTGCGGCACTGGAAAAGGGCGAGGCCCCGCTGGAGGAAAGCCTGAAGCTTTTCCGGGAGGGGACGCAGCTCATCGGCAGCTGCGAAAAGGCGCTGGATCAGGCGCAGCAGCAGCTGAAGATCCTGTTGCAGCGGGAGGACGGCCCGGAGCTGGCCGATTTCGTGGGAGACGAGGACTGACCCATGCCGCAGGAACGCTTAAAGAAATACGGCGCGCTGGTGGAGCAGGGGCTGGACAGACTGTTCCCCCGGGAGGACTGCGCCCACGGCACGATCTTCCAGGCCTGTCGCTACAGTCTGCTGGCCGGCGGCAAGCACATTCGTGCGGCACTGCTGCTGGAGTTTTACCGCCTGTGCGGCGGAGCGGTGGAGGACGCTTTGCCCTTCGCCTGCGGGCTGGAGATGATCCACACCTATTCGCTGATCCACGACGATCTGCCCTGCATGGACGATGACGATTACCGCCGGGGCAGGCTTTCCAACCATAGGGTCTATGGGGAAGCGATGGCCACGCTGGCGGGGGACGGGCTGCTGAACCGCGCCTTTGAGGTCATGCTGTCCCAGACGGCCATCGAGCCCGGTCGGGCCATGCCTGCCGCCGCCTGTCTGGCGAAATGCAGCGGTGTGTACGGCATGATCGGCGGCCAGGTGCAGGATCTGTCGCTGGAAGGACGATCCGCCGATGAAGCACAGCTGCGGGAGATGGTGTCGCTGAAGACCGGCGCGCTGATCTGCGGCGCCTGTGAGGCCGGCGTGCTGCTGGCCGGGGGCAGTGAGGCTCAGCGGCAGGCCGCGCTGGACTATGCCCGGGCGCTGGGGCTGGCCTTTCAGATCCGGGATGACATTCTGGATGTCACCGGCGATCCGGCGCTGCTGGGCAAGGCCGTGGGCAGCGATCAGGCCAATGAAAAATCCACATTCGTGTCGCTCCTGGGCCTGGAGGCCTGCCGCAGCAGAGTGCGGCAGCTGACGATGGAGGCCGTCGCGGCAGCGGAGGTTTTTCCCGATCCCGCGTTTTTACAGAAGCTGGCGCTGTGGCTGGCACAGCGTGAAAGCTGACCGATAAATGTTTTCAAGGAAAGGAGGCCGGCGGGGATGACGGACGAAACCTGGCTGGAGCGCATCAGCTCCCCGGCCGATCTGAAGGAGATACCGGATGGGGCCATGCCGGAGCTTTGCGCCGAGATCCGAAGCTTTCTGCTGAAAAGTGTGTCCCGCACCGGCGGACATCTGGCCTCAAATCTGGGGGCGGTGGAGCTGACGGTGGCCATCCATCGGGTGTTCAACGCGCCGGAGGATGACATTCTGTTCGATGTGGGCCACCAGTGCTATATTCACAAAATGCTCACAGGGCGACGGGAGCGGTTTGGAACCCTGCGGCAGCTGGGGGGCATCAGCGGCTTTTTGCGGCCGGATGAGAGCCCTTATGACAGCGCCGTGACCGGCCACGCCTCCTCGTCGGTGTCGGTGGCACTGGGAATGGCCCGGGCTAAGCAGCTGGCGGGCAGGCACAGCGCTACCGTTTGCGTGATCGGGGATGGCGCACTTACCGGCGGCATGGCCTATGAGGCCATGAATGACGCGGGTCAGTCGGGCCTGCCGTTAATCGTGGTGCTTAACGACAACGATATGTCCATCAGCCCCAATGTGGGCGCATTGGCCAAGCGGCTGTCGGCCATCCGCATCAAGCCCCGGTATTTCCGGATGAAGGAGCGCACCAAGTCGCTGCTGCGCAGGGTGCCAGGCGGCTCCGGGCTGATCCGGGCGATCTCCGCAGGGAAGCGGGCGCTGCGCGCCGCCGTCCTGAAGGAGACCATCTTTGAGCTGATGGGATTTGAATATCTGGGCCCCGCCGACGGAAATGATGTCAGCGCGGTGTGCGCCCTGCTGCATCAGGCCGAAAAGCTGGATCGTCCGGTGGTGGTCCATTTGAAAACCGTCAAGGGCCTGGGCTATCAGCCCTCTCAGCAGTCTCCCACTGATTTTCACGGTGTGTCCGCCTTCGATACCGCCACGGGAAAGGCGATCGCCGGAGGAAAAACCGACTTTTCTGCGGTATTCGGACAGGAGCTTTGTCGGCTGGCGAAGCAGGATGACCGGATCTGCGCCGTCACGGCGGCCATGACCTCCGGCACGGGCTTGCAGTCGTTTTCCCAGCAGCATCCCAACCGGTTTTTCGATGTGGGCATCGCGGAGGAGCACGCAGTGGCCATGGCCGCCGGTCTGGCCGCCCGGGGGCGTGTCCCCGTATGCGCCATTTATTCCACCTTTTTGCAGCGGGCTTACGATCAGATCCTGCACGATGTGGCCATCGGCCGCAACCATGTGGTGTTTGCGGTGGATCGGGCCGGGCTGGTGGGGGCGGACGGAGAGACCCATCAGGGTATCTTTGACGTGCCCTTTTTGCGCACCGTTCCGGGAATGACGATCCTGGCGCCCTCTAATTATGCCGAGCTGCGCACCGCGCTGGCCCAGGCGCTGTTTACCGAAAAAGGGCCGGTTGCTCTGCGGTATCCCCGGGGCGGGGAGGGCGGTTTTCGACAGGATACCTTCCCGGCTCCCGCCGTTCTGCTGCGGGAGGGACAGGATGTGACTCTGTGCGCCTACGGCATGCAGGTGAATGTGCTGCTGGAGGCTGCCGAATTGCTGGAAGTGCAGGGCATTTCCGCGGCGGTGGTCAAGGTGAATGTGCTCTCTCAGGCGCGCCAGCCGGTGCTGGAGGAAAGCGTCCGGCAGACCGGACGGCTGCTGGTG
>CAZDUQ010000023.1:8185-12655 GCA_964508665.1 uncultured Oscillospiraceae bacterium
TCTACCGGCGGCTTCACCCAGTGCGCGCTGGAGCATGGGGCGGCCCGTGTCTATGCGGTGGATGTGGGCACCGGTCAGCTGGCGGCCTCGCTGAAGGCGGATCCCCGCGTCGTCGATCTGGAAAAGACCGATATCCGGCTGCTGTCCCCGGAGCGTCTGACACAGACACCGGACTTTGCGGCCTGTGATGTGAGTTTTGTCTCGCTGCGGCTGGTGATGCCGGCCATCGACGCGTTGCTTTCGCCCACGGGAGAAGCCGTGGTGCTCATCAAGCCGCAGTTCGAAGCCGGGCGGGCCGCTGTAGGAAAGGGCGGGATCGTCCGGGACCCCAAGGTGCATCTGCGGGTTCTGCGGGAGACGATCGGAACCTTTCATCTGAACGGATTCTCCGTGGCAGGGCTGGAGCCCTCGCCCATCACCGGCGGTGACGGAAACATCGAATTTCTGGCGCTGCTGCGGCGGGGCGGGGAAGATGCGCCTCTGGATCCGGAGGGTGTGATCGCCCGGGCGCACCGGGAAAGCAAAGGAAGTGCTGTGAAATGAATCGAGTGATGGTACAGCCCAATCCAACAAAGGAGGAGGCACTGCAGGTCAGCCGGCGATTGATCGCGCTGCTGCTGCAGGAGGAGTTCCAGGTGCTGGTGCTGGAGGAATACCGGGAGCTGCTGCTGGCGGAGCTGCCGGAGATCCGGCGGCAGCGGGTGCGGCTCCTGCGGGAGCCGGAGATCTATACCGCCTGCGATTTCATCATGGTGGTGGGCGGCGACGGCACGATCCTGCGGATCGCGGGACAGGCCTCGCTGTACGGTAGGCCCGTTCTGGGCGTCAACTGCGGTACGGTGGGCTTTATGAGTGAGCTGGAGCCGGAGGAGATTGAACTCGTGCGCTCTGTAAAGTCAGGAAGCTTTACGTTGGATGACCGCAGTATGCTGGACATCTGCGTGTTCAATGTCGTGGGTGAGGAGGTCTATACCACGGTGGCCCTCAACGAGGCCGTGGTGACCAAGGGCTTTTTCAACCGGGTCATTCCGCTGTCGGTGATCGTAGACGGGCAGGAGGTCTTTCATTTCAGCGGAGACGGCGTGATCGTCACCACGCCCACCGGCTCCACCGCCTATTCGCTGGCCGCAGGAGGCCCGATTCTGGCGCCCTCCAGCGACTGCCTGGCGGTGACGCCTATCTGCCCCCATTCGCTGACGGTCAAATCCTTTGTGATCTCGGAAAACAGCATCGTCACGGTGATGCCGGAATATAAGGGGCATCAGGTCTTTTTGTCACCGGACGGAGACACCTACGAGCTTCGGCCAGGGGATCGGGTGGTCATCCGGCGCTCGTCCCGAATCTTTTCGCTGCTTCGGCTCAAGGGCCAGGGCTTTTACGAGATCATCCGCCAAAAACTTGCAACTGAGAGGACAGGAAAATGAAATTTAAACGACAAGCTGCGATCCTTGACATCATCAGCAATTACGAGATCAAAACCCAGGAGGAGCTCTCTGCTCACCTGCGGGAGAGGGGCTTCAACGCTACTCAGGCGACCATCTCCCGAGATATGAAGGAGCTGCGGCTGATCAAGGTGGCCTCCCACTCCGGCGGCTACCAGTATTCCACGCCCGACCAGAGCGGGAGCGTCACCCACATGGCCCGCCTGAAAAATATTTTCCGCGAGTGTGTGGTGCGGGTGGATCGGGCGCAGAATCTGGTGGTGCTGAAAACGCTGGTGGGCATGGCCAATGCCGCCGCCGCGGCCATCGACGCCATGAAGATCCGGGACATCGTGGGCACGCTGGCGGGGGATGACAACATTCTGGTCATCCTGCGCACCGACGCGGACGCGGAAAAGTTCTGCCAGATGGTCACGGAAATGCTCTCCTGAGCAGGGTGTCCGGATATGCTGCGCGAGCTGTATATTGAAAATATCGCCGTGATCCAACAGGCCGACATCGCGTTTTCCGACGGCCTTGTGGTGCTGTCCGGCGAGACCGGCGCGGGAAAATCCATTATCATCGACGCCCTGGGGGCCATTTTGGGCGGGCGGGTCAGCCGTGAGCTGATCCGCACCGGCAGTCAAAAGGCCTGCGTGGCGGCTTGCTTTACCCAACTGCCGCCCCAGGCGGAGGCGCTTTGTGCTGCGATGGGCTTTGAACCGGAGGAGGGTCAGCTGCTGCTGCGGCGGGAGCTGTATGCCGATGGGCGCAATCAGTGCCGCATCAACGGCCGCCCGGCCAGCCTTTCCAACCTGCGGGAGCTGGGAGACCTGCTGGTGAGCATCTACGGCCAGCACGACGGACAGCATCTGATGAACGAGCAGCTGCACATGGATTATCTGGACGCTTTTGGCGGACTGGCACAGCCGCTGGAAGACTACCTGCGGGATTATGAGGAGCTTTTGCAGCTCAATCGTCGGATGAAGGCCCTACGCATGAGCGCCGAGGAAAAGGAGCGCCGACGGGCGCTGCTGCCCGTGCAGATCAGGGAGCTGCGGGACGCCGCAGTCCGTCCCGGCGAGCAGGATGAGCTGCTGGCGCTGCGGAACCGGCTGCGCAGCAGCGAAAAGGTGGTGCAGGGCTTTGCGGAGGCATCCGTCCTGCTGGACGGCGGCGAGCAGAGCGAAAGCGTGGGCGACCGCCTGCGCGAGGCGGCAAAAAGCCTGGGGCAGAGCGCCCGTTACAGCGCCGCCGCCGAAGGACTGGAAAAGCGTCTGGTGGAGCTGGCCGCCCTGGCGGGGGAGCTTTCAGGCGATCTGGCGGACGCGCTGGCCGGCATGGAGTATTCGGCGGAAAAGCTGGAGCAGACCGAAGCGCGGCTGGAGCGCATCTCCCGTCTGTGCGTGAAGCATGCCGTTCCCGCCGACGGGCTGGAAGGGCATCTGGCGTCTTTGGAGCAGGAACTGGCGGCGCTGGACGATCTGGACGACAGCCTGGATGAGCTGAAGGCGCAATATGCCCAAAAACGGGAGAAGCTTTACTGTGAAGCCGGAGAGCTTCACACCATACGCTGTCAAAAGGCGGAGGAGCTGTCCCAGACAATCGAAGCCGAGCTGCGGGAGCTGGATCTGAAGAACGCCCGCTTCCGGGCGGAGGTGGAGGATCTGCGCCAGGGCAATCAGGCCCGCTTCACCAAAAAGGGCACCGACAACGTGCGCTTTCTGCTGTCCGCCAACGCCGGTGAGGATCTGAAGCCGCTGGCCAAGGTGGCCTCCGGAGGCGAGCTTTCCCGCATCATGCTGGCCATGAAGACCGTGCTTTCGGCGGGGGAGCAGGGCATGAGCGCCGTGTTTGACGAGGTGGATGCCGGCGTCAGCGGCAGAGCCGCCCAGCGGGTGGCTGAAAAGCTGCGTGCGATGGCCCGGACGCGGCAGGTGCTGTGCATCACCCATCTGCCGCAGATCGCCGCCGTGGCCGATCAGCATCTGCTCATCGCCAAGACCGAGCGGGATGGCCGCACCTTTACCGAAGTGTCACCGCTTGACCGCGAAGGACGCAAGCGGGAGATCGCCCGCATCATCGGCGGTGCGGTCATCACCGAAACGACTCTTGCCAGTGCGGAGGAGATGCTGAAAACAGAAGCTTGACATTTGCGTCGGCTTTTGGTATAGTATCCACATTCCAAGTCGTCTGAATATGCAAACGCGAGGATGGGAAGAAGTACGCGCCCGTTCCTTTTCAGAGAGCCTCCGGCTGGTGAAAGGAGGCAAAGGAAAGCGCCGAAATACCTCCCGGAGCGGTCTCCCTGAACCGGCAGTAGGGGAGAACGGGTCTGCCCGTGACAGCTGGAAGTCTCTGACTTCAAAAGGCCCTTTTCGCGAGAATGGGGCAAACTGAGGTGGTACCGCGTGCTTTTACGCCCTCTGTCTTTTGGACAGAGGGCGTTTTTTCTTGAAAGGGAGGCTGGAAGATGGACAAAAATACCTGCATCCGCTGCGGCGGAGCGATGCAGAGCATGGGGAGCATGGAGTTCCAGCGCGGCGGCTATGGCCTGCTGCTGGGCAGCCTGAAGCATCTGGTCTCCGGCACATTGCAGGCAGAGGTGTATGTCTGCGCACGCTGCGGCAAGCTGGAGCTTTACCTGCCGGAGGAGGCACAGCCCGACACCATCGCCCAGGTGTCCTGCCCACATTGCGGCGCGCGGCACGATCTGGACGATGCCGTTTGCCCACACTGCGGCGCACGGCTGATGGAATGACAAGGTTATTATAATTTGAAGGAGAAACGATATGGAAATTTATGAAGAACTGAAAGCCCGCGGCCTGATCGCCCAGGTCACCGATGAGGAGCACATCCGGGAGATGATCAACAACGGCAAGGCCACCTTCTACATCGGCTTTGACTGCACGGCCGATTCCCTGACCGCCGGTCATTTTATGGCTCTGACACTGATGAAGCGGCTGCAAATGGCGGGCAACCGCCCCATCGCCCTGATCGGCGGCGGCACCACCATGATCGGCGACCCCTCCGGCCGCACCGATATGCG
>CAZDUQ010000024.1:0-10477 GCA_964508665.1 uncultured Oscillospiraceae bacterium
CCGGAGAGGCTCGTTACTCGGTGCTTCTCGGAAAGCTGATGGAAAGACGCTCACTTGCCTTTGCAGCCCCGCCACGCCTGAGCGGTCGTTTGGGGTCTTAAACGCCCGCAGGCGCCATTAAGGCACGCCCCGCAGGGCTGAAAAAGAGAAAGGAAGCAGTTGAGCCGATGGGAAAATGAGCAGGATCGCCGGAATTTTTCCCCTTACGGCAGGACGACGCCGTAGGTATCCAGAATGCTCTGCTCGATGCCCATGCGGACGGTGAGCTGGGGATCCACGATCTGGCACACCGACAGATCGCCCACCAGGCTCAGCAGCATGGCGCAGTCATACACATCCATGGGTGTGACCTGCTGCAAAAACTTCAGCATGGCGCGGGAGGCCTTGCGGCTGGCCTGATCCAGGGTATTGGCGCTCTGGATGGAATAGAACCGGCCGCGGCAGGACAGGGCGGGGGTAGGCATGGGGAAGCCCTTCACCACCTCCACCGTGACGGTGACCAGACCGCCGGTCTCCAGCCCGCAGATCATCACCTCACCGTCGCCCATCAGGGCGTGCAGGTCACCCATGGACAGCAGTGCGCCGGGGACATTCACCGGCAGATAGAGGGTGGAGCCCTCCACGATCTTGTTGCAGTCCATGTTGCCGCCGTGGGAGCCGGGGGTGTGGGTCATGACGGTATCGGTGGCGGGGGCGGTGCCGATGACGCCGATCATGGTATCGATCTTTAATTTCAGCTTGTCATTGAACTGAATATACTCCCCGGTGGTGTCGAACTGGCGCACCTTGCGGTATTCCACCAGATCGTTGAAGGCGCCGCCCGAAATGCTGGCCCGCATCAGGCCGGTGGGATTGATGGTGATGCGGTCGATGTGTACCTTCAGCACATCGCCGGGCTGGGCCTCCTCGATATACAGGGGGCCGGTGGCGGGGTTTTCCAGCGCCTTTTCGGGCTCGATCACCGTGCCGTCGCCCATCAGGCGGTCGTCGTAGCAGTCGCGGGTCTCGAACTGGACGGTATCGCCGCTGTGGCAGCGGGCAACGGGGGGATTTTTGGGGCTGCAATTATCGGTAACGTAGGCTTTTGTGATCTTCAGCATGGGGGATGCTCCTTTCTTGGGTGGCGGAGAGTCAGTTCTCCTTCTTTTTGTCGCATTTGGCCTGAAACTTTGCACTGTCCACGATGAACCGCTCGTGGGTGCCCCGACCGATGATACCGGCGCTGTCGCTGGCCTCTACCGCAAACACCAGCCGACGGCCGTCCACCTGCCGCAGAAAGCAGCTGACGGTGACCGTGCTGCCCACCGGGGTGGGGGCCTCGTGGGTGACATTGACCAGCGTGCCCACCGTGCTCTGGCCTTCTTCCAGACGGGGCCGGACACAATCCAGGCAGCACTCCTCCATCCAGGCGATCATGATGGGGGTGGCCAGCACCTCCAGCGTACCGCTTTTCATGGAGGAGGCGGTATAGGCAGGCAGCACGGTGCGCTGCGTCTGATGTTTCATTCCGATCTCGATCATTCTCATTTCTCCTTACAGCCCCAGCAGTGCCGAGGCGATTTGAAAATACAACAGCAGGGACAGGGCATCCACGATGGTGGTGATGAAGGGGGAGGCCATCACGGCAGGGTCAAAGCCCAGACGCTTGGCCAACATGGGTAGGCTGGCGCCCACCAGCTTGGCCAGCACCACGGTGAGCAGCAGGGTCAGGCAAACCACCGCAGCCACCAGAAGGGTGATGCCATGGTTGCCCAGCAGCAGCCGATCCACCAGCAGCAACTTGACAAAGGCCACCGCCGACAGGCTGACGCCGCACAGCAGGGACACCCGGCATTCCTTCCACAGCACCCGGCCCAGGTCGGAAAATGCGATGTCCCCCAGACTAAGGCCGCGGATCACCGTCACCGATGCCTGCGAGCCGCAGTTGCCGCCGGTGTCCATCAGCATGGGGATAAAGGCAATCAGGGCCGCCTGAGCGGCCAGCGCGCTTTCAAAGGCGTTGAGGATCATGCCGGTAAAGGTGGCCGACACCATCAGCAGCAGCAGCCAGGGGATGCGCTGCTTCCAGATCTCTCCGGTCTTTGCCCGGAGGTAAGGATGCTCGGAGGGGGTGATGGCGGCCATCTTTTCCATGTCCTCGGTGGCCTCCTCCTGCAAAACATCCAGTGCGTCGTCCACCGTGACGATGCCCACCAGACGGTTTTCCCGGTCTACCACCGGCAGGGCGGTAAAGCCATAGTGGGCGAAGCGGTTGGCCACGTCCTCCCGGTCGTCCAGAGTGGAGACAGAGATGATGTTGGTCTCCATCATGTCCCGCAAAACGGTATCCGGCCGGGCCAGCAGCAGCTCCCGCACGGAGACCAGCCCCAGCAGCTTGCGGGTGGGGCCGATGATATAGCAGATATAGATGGTCTCCTTGTCCACACCGTGCTCCCGGATGTGATCAAAGGCCTGGGCCACCGTCATGGCGGGGCGAAGATCCACGAACTCGGTGGTCATCAGACTGCCGGCGCTGTCCTCGGGATAGTTGAGGATCTGGTTGATCTGCTTGCGGGTATCGCCGTCCACATTTTTCAGGATGCGCTTGACCACGCTGGCGGGCATCTCCTCGATGACATCCACTGTGTCGTCCACAAACATATCGGCCAGCACCTCGCTGAGCTCCCGGTCGGAAAAGGCGTCGATGAGGCGGCTCTGGAGCGCAGGCTCCATTTCGGCAAAGACATCGGAGGCCAGCTCCTTGGGCAGAAGCCGGAACAGCCGGGGCAGATCGCCTTCACCGTCGATCTTGCGCTGCTCCAGCAGCTCAGCCAGACATTCCGCCACATCGATGGGATTCAGGCTCTCCAGATATTTTTGCAGGGGCAGGTACTGCTTTTCCTGCAAAAGGGTAAGAATTTTTTCAGAAAAATCAAATTGGGTCATGTGTCGCCCCTCCTTTTTATCAATTCAGAGGGCGGACAGCGGGCCGGCTCAGCGGCCGGCGGCGGGAACACCCCGGGTCGGGGGCGGCTGCTCCTGCCGTGCCGTAGTTCCGGTTCGTTTTCCGCCTGTACTGCCAGCGTCCAAGGTGTTCACCTCACTTTATTTTCCGTGTTATGGCCGGTGGCCATACAGGTTTATTTTATGCTTCCCGGGGGTGCAAGTCAAGGGAAAAACGAAGAAAAGGCCGCCGACGGCCTTAACCTTGCCCGGCGGCGGTGCGGTAAAGATATTCCTGGGCCAGCTTCAGCCGGATCACCAGAGAGGGGTCGGCGGGGCAATAGCGCACCAGGCCATAGCCCTGATGGTACAGCTCCACATAATGTCCCGGCTTGGCGCTCAGGCCGGGCAGATGGGGGTGATCCACCGCCAGACGTACCGGCTGGCCGTCGATCTCGCCCTCGTAGCGGATCTCCTGACGACCCAGCACCAGCCGGCCGTGGCCGGCATCCCGCCAGGCGAAGGCGGCCTCGTCAAACAGCTGGCAGACCGCCTCCCCGCCGAGCGAGTAGTCCGGCGCGGTCAGCGCCTCGGCCAGCAGCCCCTCCTGCCAGCGGTACCAGTGGATCAGGGTGGGAAAGACCGTGTCCCCCTCCCCTGCCGGACGCATTTGCAAATCGCGGCCCACGATGCCCCGGTTGCCGCAGCAGGTGCAGCGGATGGCATCGCCCTGGCTTTTCCACGCGCCCTCCGCCCCGCATTTGAGGCAGCGGAACAGGATGTGATCGTAGCCCTGAGCCAGAGCTTTTCCCCGGAAGCGGACACCGGTCTGCTGCTGCCAGGCGTATTCGTCATAATCCAGCTTTTCCAGCAGGATGCGGTAAATATCCCCTTCCTCCAGCATTTTCAGCTGCTCCGGGGTGAAGGTCAGCTCCAGCCGGGCTTCCGTCCGGCCAAAGCGCAGCCCGCCGAAGCGGGGAGCGGTGAAAAAGCCGCCCCGCAGGCCAAGGGTACACACCGGGACACCGGCCTTTCTCACCAGATGGGCCATAGAGGAGGCGATGGCCCCGGGGATTCCCCACATGGAGGTCTGGCCCGCCGGGAAGATCACCACCGTGCCGCCGCCCTTCAGCACCCGGAGGATGTTCATGACACAGCGGGGGTCGGTGTGGAACTGCACCTTGGGGATGACCCCCAGACGCCGATAGAACCAGTGGAGGCGGGGATTTTGAAACTGCCGCTGGGTGGCCACGAACTGGGCCTTTCTCCCCCGCAGGGCGGCGAAGGCCAGCATGAAATCCATCATGCCCTGATGGGAGGCCAGCACCAGCAGGGGGCCGTCCTTTGGCAGGGACTCCCGGCCGGTGACGCGCAGACCGAACAGCAGCCGGGACAGCAGGGTGCACACCCACTGCACCGGAAGATACAGCCACGTTCGGGGACGGGACACCGAAATTTTGTGCTTTTCCACGGGAACGCTCACTCCGTTTCGGAATATTTTCAAAGAGTATTGCGATCAGTTATCGGCAGTCACCGTCAGCAGGCCCTCGATCACCCGGACGGTCAGGGTACCCTCCAGATCAGTACGGCGGATCTCGGCGTCGATGTCCTCCAGCCGTTCCAGCACGGAGGCATGGGGATGGCCGTACTCATTGTTCCTCCCGCAGCTGATAAGGGCTACCTTTGGAGAAAGGGCCTCCAAAAAGGCCTGACAGGAGGAGGTAGCACTGCCGTGGTGGGCCACCTGAAGAACATCCACCGTGCCGACGGACAGCAGCGTCTCCTCCACATCGGCGGTGATATCGCCGGTGATAAGCAGACGGCGGCCCTGATATTCCACCAGCAGCACCAAAGACAGATCGTTCATCTCATCGATGTCGTTGTCAGCCTCGGGATGGAGCACGGTGACGGTGGCCTGTCCCAGAGAGAAGGTCTCGCCGGTGTGGATGATGGCGATCTGAGTGTCGGTCTTTCCCACCCAGTCCCCCGCCGTGGCCAGCGTGGCCTCCTGAGACAGATATTGGGGCACCACCAGCGTCTCCGCTCCCACCTTTTCCAGGATGGCGGACGCACCGCCGCAGTGGTCGCTGTGGGGATGGGTGATGAACAGATAATCCAGCCGCTGCACGCCCTGCGACCAGATGTAATCGACCACATCCCCCGCCGTGCCGGACAGGCCGGCATCCACCAGGGCGCTTTCGCCGCCGCAGATGAGCAGCAGGGACTGGCCCTGCCCCACATCCAGCATATGCATTTCCAGACCGGCGTGGCTGGCCACCGGGGCGGGGATCAGATCCTCGCCAGGGGAGCCGCGAAAGACCCCCTGCCGCAGGACTGCGGCTAAAAGCAGCAGCAGGCAGGCTGCCGACAGGATCCGGATCAGGATCCGCCAGTGCTGCCCGCCTGCCGAAGATCTCCTGACTCTCATAGCTTGCGCATCAGGCTGCGGTAGGTTTCCACCGCCAGGCCCAGGGAGGCTTCCGCCAGGAACTCATCCCCCTGGTGGGTGTTGCCGCCACCTTCCGCGCCGGTGACCAGCGGCGCAAACCGCAGCACACAGTCACTGAGAGAGGCATAATGCCGGGCATCGCTTTCGGTGGGCATCAGGGTGGGGATGCAGGGCAGGTGATGGAACTGCTCCTGCAGGACCTCACGCAGCAGCCGGTACATGGGCTCCTTTTCGGAGGTGACGAAGGTTTCTGTCCCGGGACGCAGCAGCTCCACCTCCAGCGGCAGGTCGGACAGCAGCTCCTGAAGGTCGGACAGCAGCTTTTCGGGCGTGTCGCCGGGCAGGAGGCGGGCGTTGAACCAGGCGCTGGCCGTGGTGGGCAGCACATTGGCCGCGGGGAAGCTGCCGTCCAGCCGGGTGGGCACCACGGTACTGCGGATGAGGGAGTTCACATTGGGATCCTTGCGGAAGGCCCAGCCCACCAGCAGGCGGAACAGGGGCCGGTTGGCGATGACGAACCGCTTGCCGAAGGAATACATGGAGATGGCGGCGTCCAGCCGCTGCCGCACCAGCGGAATCACCCGGTGATGAGGCTGGGCGCTCTCGATGCGGCAGATGGCCTCGCTCAAAACGCCCACCGCCGTGGTGCGGTTGGGCTGACTGGTATGGCCGCCGGGGCAGGTGACGGTAATGCGGTATTCGGCCTGTCGCTTTTCGGCCACGCCCACCACTGCCGCCGAATAAGTACGGCCGTCGCACTCCATATCCTGAATGGTGCCGCCCTCGTCCAGCACCATGGCAAAGCGCAGGCCCTGCGCGGCCAGGGTGTCGGCGATGGCCTTTGCCCCCTGCTCTCCGCCGGTCTCCTCGTCGGCGCCGAAGGCGAGGTAGATGTCCCGTCGGGGGACAAAGCCCTCTGCGATCAGGCTTTCGGCCGCCTCCAGCAGGGCGATGACCACGCCCTTGCAGTCCAGCGCGCCCCGGCCATAGATGCGGCCATCCTGCCGCAGGCCGTCAAAGGGCTCGCACACCGTCCAGCCGTCACCGCCGGGCACCACATCCAGGTGGCCGGTGAACAGCACCGGCTCCTGTTCGGACAGCTGAGGGGCGCACCACCGCAGCAGCATACTGCCGTCGGGCAGGACGGCGCAGTCCATGGTGTCCATCACCCGGGGAAAGCGCTCCCGCAGGGCGGCATTCATCTCCCGCAGGCGGGCCCGCTGGCCGGTGACGCTTTCCACCCGGATGGCCTGTGCAAGGCTTTCCGCCGCATGGCGGGTGCGGTCGGGGTCGGGCTGATGGGTCTCCAGCGGAGAGGGGCGGCGACGACCCTTCCACCCGGCCAGCATGGCGCGGGTCAGAGAGTACACCACCAGTGCCAGCACTACCAGTATGACCACGGCGTTGCACAGGCGGCCATAGCTGGCGTTGAAGTTGCTGTAAAAGATGCGGATGCTTGCCCACAGATCGGCAAAAGAGCTGTTCATAGTGTTTCCCTCCTTTGGGAAGATGCGATCAGCCGTGGTAGGCCAGCGCCTGATCGATGTCCCGGGCGATCTGGGCCCGCAGGGCCCCGCCATCGGAAAAGCTGCGCTCGGGACGCAGGAATTTGAGAAGATCCACCTGAGCCTCCTGCCCATACAGGTCGCCGGAGAAGTTCAGCAGATGGCTCTCCACGCTGACGATGTCTGCGTCGGTAAAGGTGGGGCGGGTGCCCACATTGGTCACCGCCTGAAAGGTGCGATCCTCCGTCGTCACCCGGGAGACATACACCCCCCGGTGGGGCATGAGGATGCCGTTTTCCACCCGGATGTTGATGGTGGGATAGCCCAGGGTGCGGCCCACCTGAAAGCCGCCCACGATGGGCCCCTCCAGAAAGAAAGGCCGGCCCAGCAGCTGCCGCGCCCGGCCCACCCGGCCGTTGCGGACGCTTTCCCGGATATAGGTGGAGGATACCACCCGGCCGCCCAGCAGCACAGGCGGCACCACATGGGTCTCCAGCCCGAAGGCCGCCAGATCGGCGGGAGTACCGGCGGCGTTGCGGCCGAAGCGGAAGTTTTCCCCGCACACCACCACGGCGCCCCGGTACTGCTCCTTCAGCATGGCGGCGAACTCCGCAGGGGTGGTCTCGGCCATTTTTCGGTCAAAGGGCAGGGCGATCACCAGACGGGCGCCGTGCTCCTGCAAGAGCGCGCAGCGGCGGGGGAAGGTATTGATCAGATCGGGAGCGCGGCCCCGGACATAGGCCCGGGGGTGGCTCTCGAAGGTGACGGCTGCCGCCTCCATCCCCTTTTCCCGGGCAAGGGACACGGCAGCGTGCAAAATCGCCTGATGGCCCCGGTGGACACCGTCAAAAAAGCCCAGGGCAATGACCCGTTTCTGTTCCATTAGCTACCTTCCTTACCTGCGAAATTGATCTTGCAGAAAATGGCCGTGCCGCCCTTTTCCAGCGGTCGGCTCTCGCCGATCTGGCAGAAGCGCCCGGCGCTGTCATACACCCGGCAGCGGTCGCCCTCGGCGGGGATCTCCCCGCTTGTCAGATGACGGGGGAGGAAAAAGCTGCCGTGGGAGGCGCGCAGGTCGCCCTCCCCGTTGAGATATACCGCCGGCAGGTCGGAAAAGACGCTGTCGGTGGGAAAGATCCGGCTTTCCAGGGCGTTCCCGGCCAGAAGGGCGGCGATGTCGTCAAAGGTCAGGGCATCCTCCAGCGTAAAGCGTCCGGAGCGCACCCGGCGCAGGTCGGCCATACAGCCGCCGCAGCCCAGTGCCGCCCCCAGATCGTGGCACACCGTGCGGATGTAAGTTCCCTTGGAGCAGGCGGCGCGGAGGTCGTGCTCCTCCTGAGCCATGCCCGTCTGCCGGGGCAGCAGCTCCAGCCGGTCGATGGTGATGGCGCGGCTCTGCCGCTCCACCTCCACCCCCTTGCGGGCCAGGTCGTACAGGCGCTTTCCGTTCACCGACAGGGCGGAGTACATGGGGGGCAGCTGCCGGATCTCGCCGGTAAAGGCGGGCAGAGCGGCCCGCACATCGGCCTCCGTGGCGGTGACGGGATGTTTTTCCAGCACGGTGCCGGTGATGTCCTGTGTATCGGTGACGGTACCCAGTCGAAGGCGGGCGATATATTCCTTGCTCTGACCACTGGCATGGTCGCTGGCACGGGTGGCATTGCCCAGCAGCACCACCAGCACACCGGTGGCCATGGGATCCAGCGTCCCTGCGTGACCGATCTTTTTTTGCCGCAGCATTCCCCGCAGCTTGGCCACCACATCATGGGAGGTGAAGTCCCGGGGCTTGTCCACGATGAGGATGCCGTTTACCATCGGGCCAGCTCCTCTGCCGCAGCAGCCATCAGGGCCGTGCAGGCCTCCTGTGCCGAAAGGGACACCGTGCAGCCCGCCGCCCGGGGATGACCCCCGCCGCCAAAGCTCTGGCAGATGCGGCTGGCGTCGGCGGGACGGTGGGTACGGACCGATGCCTTATAAGCGGGATCCTGTTTGTTCTGGGTCAGGATGATGCCGCAGTCCACCCCCTCCAGACTCATGGTGAGGGTGGAGAGGTTGTCCAGATCATCGTCGGTGGCGTTCACGCTGTCCAGCCAGTCCCGATCCAGCCAGGAGCAGCAGACGCGGCCGTCGGCACTGAAGATCATGTCGTCAAACATCTTCCGCTCAATGAGGAAGCGCACCCGGCTCTTGACCTCGAAAAAGGCCCGGTTGTGGGGCAGAAAGTCCAGCCCGGCGGCGATGGCATCGGCGGCGATGCGGTGGGCCAGGGGCGTGGTGTTGGAAAAGCGGAAGCAGCCGGTATCGGTGGCCACGGCGATATACAGTGCCTCCCACACGGGCAGGTCGGGCTGCACCCCCAGCTCCTGCGCCAGCAGCCAGATGATCTCTCCGGTGGCGGCGGCGGTGCCGTGGAGCACGGTCTCCCGGGCATAGTCCCGGTTGGAGGGGTGGTGATCCAGACACAGGTCGATCTTTTCGGCAAATTGCATGGACGCGGGGGGCAGCAGCTGGGTATCGGCGATGTCCACCGCTACCAGCGTATCATACAGATAACCCGCCGGGGCGGTGAGGCCCTCCAGCAGGAAAGCCAGCTTGGGGGTGAGGTCTTCGTTAGCGAAGACCCAGGCATCCTTCCCCAGCGCCCGCAGGATGCGGCACAGGGCGGCGGCCGAGCCGACGGTATCGCCATCGGGACGGCGGTGGGTCAAAATCAGGATATGGTTCCCCGCCCGCAGACGGTCGGCCGCCCGCTTCAGGTCAATCCTGCTGCTCATGATCGTCTTCCTCCGGCTCGTCCTCCGGGATGTCCAGGGTGTTCAGCACGGCGGCGATGTGGGCGCCGTGGGCGATGGAATCGTCCAGCACGAACACCAGCTCGGGGGTATAGCGCAGGCGCAGCCGATGGGCCAGCTCCCGGCGCAGGAAGCCCGAGCAGGACTTAAGGCCCCGCTTGAGCTCTTTGCCGTCATATTCCCCAAGGACGCTGAGAAACACCTTGCACCAGCGCATATCATTGGTGACCTCGCACCGCACCACAGACAGCATGGCCTGGGACAGGCGGGGATCCTTCACATCCCGCAGCAGCATGGCCAGCTCCCGGGTGACCTCCTCGCTGATGCGCTCCACGCGGTTGCTATTGTAAGGCATAGATATCCTCCTTAAACAGACCGGCGGAAAAGCAGCCTTTTCCGCCAGTCGGCAATTTCTTTGGGTTCAGCGCTGGATCTGCTCCATGACGTAGGCTTCGATGATATCGCCCACCTTGACATCGTTGAACTTTTCAAAGCTCAGGCCGCACTCATAGCCGGCGGCAACCTCCTTGGCGTCGTCCTTGAAGCGCTTCAGGCTGGACAGGTCGCCCTCGAAGATCACGATGCTGTCCCGGACGATGCGCACCTTTTCGTTGCGCTGCATCTTGCCGTCCTGCACATAGCAGCCGGCGATGGTGCCCACGCCGCTGACCTTGAAGGTCTGGCGCACCTCGGCGTGGCCCAACACCACCTCTTTGAAGGTGGGGGCCAGCATACCCTTCATGGCCTGCTCGATCTCCTCCAGGCAGTCGTAGATGATGCGGTACAGCCGCAGATCCACATGGGCCGCC
>CAZDUQ010000024.1:10487-12590 GCA_964508665.1 uncultured Oscillospiraceae bacterium
TGATCGTGGCGTTGGACGCCTCGGCCAGCATGATATCGGAATTGTTGATGCCGCCGACGGCGTTGTGGATGACCCGGACGCGCACCTCGTCGTTGGACAGCTTCTCCAGCGATGCCTTGACGGCCTCGGCAGAGCCCTGCACGTCGGCCTTGACGATCAGGTTCAGATCCTTCACATTGCCCTGCTCGATGGAGGAGAACAGATTTTCCAGCGTGACCTTCTGCATGGAGGCGTTCTGGCGCTCCTTCTCCTCGAACTTGCGCTTTTCGGCCAGAGTACGGGCCATGCGCTCGTCCTCAACGGCATAGAACAGGTCGCCGGCACCGGGGACCTCGGCCAGGCCCACGATCTCCACGGGGACGGAGGGGCCGGCCTTTTCCATACGGCGGCCCTTTTCGTCGGTCATGGCGCGGACGCGGCCAACGGCGGTGCCTGCGATGACGATATCACCGGCGTTCAGGGTACCGTTTTGCACCAGGACGGTGGCAACGGGGCCGCGGCCACGATCCAGCTTGGCCTCGATGACGGTGCCCTTTGCCAGACGGTTGGGGTTGGCCTTCAGCTCCTGCATATCGGCGGTGAGCAGCACCATCTCCAGCAGGTTATCGATGCCGTCGCCCTTGAGGGCGGAAATGGGACAGACGATGGTGCTGCCGCCCCATTCCTCGGGCACCAGCTCATATTCGGTGAGCTGCTGCAACACCCGGTCGGGGTTGGCAGCGGGCTTATCCATCTTGTTCACCGCCACGATCAGGGGCACATTGGCCGCCTTGGCGTGGTTGATGGCTTCCACCGTCTGGGGCATGATGCCGTCGTCGGCGGCCACCACCAGAATGGCCACATCGGTGACCTGAGCGCCGCGGGCGCGCATGGAGGTAAAGGCCGCGTGGCCGGGGGTATCCAGGAAGGTGATCTCCCGATCCTGCACCTTGACGCGGTAAGCGCCGATGTGCTGGGTGATGCCGCCGGCCTCGCCGGCGGTGACGTTGGTCTTGCGGATGGCATCCAGCAGAGAGGTCTTGCCGTGGTCAACGTGGCCCATGACCACTACCACGGGAGCGCGCTCGATGAGCTCCTCGGTGGTGTCCTCCCGCTCGTCGAACAAGCGCTCCTCGATGGTGACCACCACTTCCTTCTCAGGCACGGCGCCCAGCTCCATGGCCACCAGAGAGGCGGTATCGTAATCGATATTCTGAGAGATGTTGGCCATCACGCCCAGCTTCATCAGCTGCTTGATGACCTCGGCGGCGGTCTTCTTCAGACGGGAGGCCAGCTCGCCCACGGCGATCTCCTCGGGGATAAGCACCTTCAGCGGAGCCTTTTTGATCTGGGCCTGCTGCTCCAGGCGCTTCATCTTTTCCTGCTCCTCCTGACGGCGCTTGTTGCCGAACTGGCGGCCCCGCTGATCCTTTTTCACCAGCTTCTGCTTGGTCTGCTGATTGCCGAAGCGGCCGGCCTGCTGGGGCACCAGGGTGTCCATGCGCTCGTCATACTTGGCGATGTTCACGCTGTTGCCCCGGGTGTCCACATAGTGCTTCTGACCCTTCTGATTGGAAGAAGCGGCAGGCTGCTGGGCGGCGGGCTTGTCGGCCTTTTTCTCCGGCGGGGTATATTGCAGGGTCTGGCTCTGAGGCCGGGCCTTGGCGGGCTGCTTGGGCTGCTGCTTCTGCTGGCCCTGCTGGCCCTGCTGGCCCTGCTGAGGCTTGGACTGCTGCTTTTGGGCAGGCTGCTCCTGTCTGGGGGGATTGTTCCGGCGGATCAGATCCTCCTTGGCCTTTTCCTCCGCACGGATGCGGGCGGCGGCCTCCTCCTGCTGCTTTTTGATGCGGTTTTCCGCTGCCTGCTTGCGCTGCTCGGCGGCCTGCACGGCGGCGGCGCGCACATCCTCCAGACTCTTCAGCTGATTCTTCTGGGTCAGATAGTCAAAGAGCATACTCACCTCCTGGGTGGTGACGCTCTGCGAGGGCTTATAGGTCTTGCCCATGGCGCTGAGGGCGGTGCAGATATCCTTGCTTTGCAGATTGAAGTCCTTTGCCAGCTCTGTAATTTTGATCTTGTTGTTTACCATAACTCAGTTCCCCCTTTTTCCGATGACGCGCGGCT
>CAZDUQ010000025.1:0-12367 GCA_964508665.1 uncultured Oscillospiraceae bacterium
TCGACCTCTAGCGTGACAGGCTAGCGTTCTAACCAACTGAACTACTCGGCCAACTTTGCGATGGTGGGAACAACAGGACTCGAACCTGTGACCCCCTGCTTGTAAGGCAGGTGCTCTAACCAGCTGAGCTATGCTCCCGCGTTCCCTTAGCGCAAGAGTTATTATAAATGCGCCCCACCGAAAAGTCAAGAACTTTTTTTATTTTTTTTGGCCCCGCGCCAATTCTTCCAGTTCCTTCCGGCCAAAGGTATAGATCTCATCGCAGAACTGGCAGGTGACGGAGATCTGCTCCTCCTCCGCGATGAGCTTTTCCAGCTCGGCCCGGCCCATGCTGATGAGGGCGGACTCCACCTTGCGGCGGGAGCACTTGCATTCATAAGCCACCGGATGCTCCTCCATCAGCTGCAGCCCCATGCCGTACAACAGTTCCTCCACCACCTGACGTATATCCAGGCCCTTTTCCAGATTGGCGGTGACGCTGCCCACATCCTGCACCCGATATTCCAGCAGATCCACCAGACCGGCCGGCGCGCCGGGCATCAGCTGCAACAGATATCCGCCGGCGCACTTGACGCTCTGATCCCGGTCCACTAACACGCCCAGGGCGCACACAGTGGGGATCTGCTCGCTGAGCACATAATAAGCCGCCACATCCTCGGCGATCTCGCCGCTTTGCAGCTCGATGCGTCCGGTAAAGGGCTCCCGCTCACCGATGTCCTTGATGACGCTGATGATGCCGTCCCGGCCAACGCCGCCGCCCACATCCAGATGTCCGTCGGCCCGCAGGGGCAGCACGGCGGCGGGATTTTGCAGATAGCCGCGCACATTGCCGCTGCTGTCGCCGACGGTGGTGATGGCCCCCAGGGGGCCGCCCCCCCGGAATTGCAGGGTGACGGAGCCTTTATCATATTTCAGCTCGTTGCCCATCATGGAGACGGCCGTCAGCGCCCGTCCCAGCGCGGCGGTAGCCAGGGGCAGCGTCTTGTGGATCTGCCGTGCCCGCTCCACCAGCCCGGTGGTCTGGACGGCGGTGATCTTGACAAAGCCGTCAGCCGTCATGCCTCTTACCAGAAAATCCTTCATAATCCACATGTTCCTTTACAAAATTACATTTTTTGGGCCACGAACAGCAGCCGCCCGCTTTCTGTCGTCGCCTTTTTGCCGGTATAATCGGCATAAACGCCCCGAAGGGCCAGCCCGGCCTGCCCCAGCGCCGCCGTCAGCGTCTCCACGGAATAGGCCCGTTGCTCGTGCCACTCGGTAAAGCGGCTCCAGCCCGCCTCCTCACGACGGAACAGATCCACCTGATGCTGGGCGTAGCCCGTTTTGCCGTCAAAGCCGTACTGCCAGGAGCAGAACAGATCGTCCTCCTCCTGAATGCTGCATGTCCCGCTCAGCTGCCGGAACATCTCCCGAGACTTCACATCGAACAGAAACACGCCCCCCGGCTCCAGAAACAGACCGACCCGGCGAAAGGCCTCCTTCAGTTCCCGCAGCCCGGTGAAGTAATTGACGCTGTCCAGGCAGCAGACGGCAGCCCGCACCGTGCCGTACAGATCCAACTCCGCCGCCTGCTGACAGATCCACACCGGCGGCACCGGCAGATCGGCGCATTTGTCCCGGGCAACCGACAGCATCTCCATCGACGAGTCACAGCAGATCAGCTCATAGCCCGCGAGAGAAAGCCTGCGTGCCAGCGTGCCCGTACCGCAGCAAAGCTCCAGCACCAGACCGTCCGCAATACCGTATTTCCGCAAAAGCGTACAAATACGACCGCAGAAGCGGTCGTAAATCGTCTGGTCGATGAGGCGGTCGTAGCAGGCCGCCAGGCCGGTATACTGGCTCATTGGGCGTTTTTGAGCCGTTCCAGCGCCCGCTCATAGCCGCCGTCGCCATATTGCAGGCAGCGGTTAACCCGGCTGATGGTGGCGGTGCTGGCCCCGGTGAGCTCCACGATATCGGAGTAAATGTAGCCCTCCTGCAACAGACGGGCCACCCAGAAGCGCTGCTTCATGGAAAGCATCTCATTGACGGTGCACAGGTCGCTGAACAGATCATAGCATTGCTCCAGATCCTGCAAGCTCAGGATCGCCCGGAACAGCTCGTCCATATTCTCATCGCGCACATTGCTTTGCATGGTGAGGATCCTCCCGTTAAACTTTATTTCATGAGTCTAATTTAACACTTTAGAGAGAAAATGTAAAGCCCTTCTTTGTGAATTTTCCGACGCAGCTTTGTGTCCCGTGCCGAGCGGGCAAAAACGGGGCCGTCCCGCAGGACAGCCCCGTTCTTTGTGCGTTATTCAGTCCCCGACTTACTCCAGCTGGGCGATCTCGTGATACAGATCGGCGTAGCGGCCGCCGGCGGCCAGCAGCTCGTCGTGGTCGCCCCGCTCCACGATGCGTCCCTTTTCCAGCACCATGATGGCATTGGACTTGCGCACGGTGGACAGCCGGTGGGCGATGACAAAGGTGGTACGGTTTTCCATCAGGGCATCCATGCCCTCCTCGATATGCCGCTCAGTACGGGTATCCACCGAGGAGGTGGCCTCGTCCAGAATGAGGATGGGCGCGCGGCTGATGGCTGCCCGTGCGATGTTCAGCAGCTGCCGCTGCCCCTGAGACAGGTTGGCGCCATCGTTCTCCAGCAGGGTGTCATAGCCGTTTTCCAGCTGCATGATAAAGGCGTGGGCCGAGGCCACCTTTGCCGCCTCCTCCACCTCCGCATCGGTGGCATCCAGACGTCCGTAGCGGATGTTCTCCCGCACGGTACCGGTGAACAGGTGGGTGTCCTGCAGCACCATGGCGATATTCTGCCGCAAAAAGCTGCGCTCGATGCGTTCGATGGGCACGCCGTCGATGGTGATCTGCCCCTGGGCAATGTCATAGAACCGGGAGAGCAGATTGGTCACCGTGGTTTTTCCCGCGCCGGTGGAGCCCACAAAGGCGATCTTCTGCCCCGGCTTGGCGTATAGCGAAATGTCGTGGAGCACGGTAACCTCCGGCGTGTAGCCGAAGCTCACATGCTCCAGCACTACATGGCCCTCCAGCTTTTTCAGCGGGACAATGTGGGCGTCGGGCTCCTCGGGCCGGGCATCCAGCACCTCAAACACCCGCTCTGCACCGGCCAGCGCCGCGAAGATGGTGTTCATCTGCATGGAGATCTCATTGATAGGCCGGCTGAACTGCCGGGTGTAGTTCACCGAGATGGTCAGACCGCCGATATCGAAGCCCCGCAGCACCACCAGCAGACTGCCCACGCAGGCGGTGATGGCATAGGTCGCGGTGGACAGCTGATGGGTCACAGGGCCCATGATGCCCGCCCGGAATTGGGCCGTGATCTGGGACTGGCACAGCCGATCATTCAGATAGGCAAACTCCTCCCGCGCGGTCTCCTCGTGATTGAAGACCTTGACCACCTTCTGTCCGGAGATGGTTTCCTCGGCGAAGCCGTTGAGCATGCCCAGATTCTTCTGTTGCTGGGAATAGGCGCCCCGGCTGCGCTTGATGATGGCCTTGCTCACCGCCGTCAGAAGCGGCGTGGTCAGCAGGGTGATGCCGCCCAGAATGGGGTTGGTATAGACCATCAGTACCACCGTGCCCACCAGGGAGATGACGCCGGAGATGATCTGGATCAGGGTGGAGCTGAGCATCTCGCCCACTGTGTCCACATCATTGGTGAACCGGCTCATGATATCACCCGCGGCGTGAGTGTCAAAATACCGCACCGGCAGGGTCTGCAATCTGGCGTACAGATCGTCCCGCAGCCGCCGCAGTGACCGCTGGGAGACCGACAGCATCAGCCGCTGCTGGAGCCACTGGCTCAGCACCGAGGTGAGGTAAATGGCAGCCATCACCGCCAGCCCGCCCGCCAGCCCCGTCAACCGGGCATCCAGCGCCGTGTCCTGGGGATCATAGTACAGGAATCTGTTGATGATGGGCCGCAGCATATAGGAGGAGGCCAGCGATGCCCCGGTATAGATCAGCGCGAACAGGATCGCCAGCACCAGCAGGCCCTTTTCCCGGGCCAGATACTGTGTCAGCCGACCGACGGTCTTTTTCAGATCCTTGGGCTTGCCGCTGGCGTGCATGCCGCCGGGGCCCCGACGGGGGCCCATGGTCATGCCCTTTTTCGTCTCTGCGGCGCGGGAAGCGCCGTATTTTTCCTCCAGCCGTGCAAACCGTTCGTTCTTTTCCAACTCTGCCATATCAGATCGCCTCCTTTTCCTCGTCCTTGTCCTTCTGGGACCAGTAGATCTCCTGATAGGCCTTACAGCTCTCCATCAGTTCCCGATGGTTGCCGCAACCCACGATGCGCCCGTCATCCAGCACCGCGATCTTGTCGGCATCCACCACCGAATTGATCCGCTGGGCGATGATCAGCTTGGTGACGCCGGGCAGCTTTTCCCGGAAGGCACGGCGGATAGAGGCATCGGTGGCGGTGTCCACCGCCGAGGTGGAGTCGTCCAGGATGAGAATTTTGGGCTTCTTCAGCAGCGCTCTGGCGATGCACAGGCGCTGCTTCTGCCCGCCGGACAGGTTGACGCCCCCCTGCCCCAGCTCGGTGTCGTACCCCTTGGGGAAGGACATGACAAACCCGTCGGCCTGGGCGATGGCAGCCGCCTCCCGGATCTCCTCCACGGTGGCCTGCTCGTTGCCCCAGCGGAGATTTTCGGCGATGGTGCCGGAAAACAGCGTGTTTTTCTGCAAAACCATGGCCACGCTCTCCCGCAGGTGATAGAGGGGCAGTTCCCGCACATCGGTGCCGTCCACCAGCACCTGCCCCTCGTCAACATCGTACAGACGGGGGATCAGGGAGGTCAGCGTGGTCTTTCCGCTGCCGGTGGAGCCGATGATGCCCACCAGCTCGCCCGAGCGGATGGACAGATTGATATCGTCCAGCACCTTTTCCCGGTTCTCTTTGAAATAACGGAAGGTGACATTGCGGAACTCCAGCGAGCCGCTTTCCACCCGCCGCTCCCGGTCGGTCACATGATCGTCATTCAGATCCACCCGGGCATCCAGTACCTGGCAGATCCGCCGGTGAGAGGCGGCGGCACGGGTGCCCTGCAAAAGGATGTTGGCCAGGAAGTTCAGCGCCATCAGCACCTGGGTCAGATAGGTGATAAAGGCCGTCAGCGTGCCGACATCCATGTCACCCACGATGATCTGCTTTCCGGCGAACCACACCACCGCCAGCGTGGTGATGTTAATGGCCACCGCGGAGGCAGGCATCATCAGCTGCATCATTTTCAGGGCGGAGATGCTCTTTTCCATCAGACCGGCATTGACCGCGCCGAATTTTTTCACATGATAGTCCTCCCGGACGAAGGACTTGATGACCCGCATATTGGTGACGGTCTCCCGCACGTCAGTGTTCAGCGCATCCAGCTGGGACTGCATCCGGTTGTACCGGGGAGAGGACACCCAGATAATGGCCGCGATGACCACCGCCAGCACCGGCACCACCAGCAAAATCACCTTTGCCAGGGTGGGGTTGAGGCTGAAGGACATCACCAGCGCACCGATGAGCATCACCGGGCTGCGGAACATACCCCGCAGCAGGCTCTGGGTGAAGTTCTGGATCTGGGTGATATCGTTGGTGATGCGGGTAATCAGCGAGCCGGTGGTGAATTCGTCGATATTGGAGAAGGAGAAGGTCTGGATCTTGTCAAAGACCTCTCTCCGGATATCGGCCGCCAGCTGAGACGCGCCCCGGATGGCATATTTCGCCCCCAGCACGCCGGTGGCCATCATCACACCGGCCAGCACCAGCATCAGCAGACCGTGGGTCAGGATGTAGCGGATATCGCCGTTGGCCGCGCCCACATTGATGATATTGGCGTTGATGGCCGGCAGCACAAACTCGCCGCACGCCTCTGCGATCATAAACAGAGGCCCCAGCAAAAAGCAGTACCAGTACCGCTTGACATATGGGATGTACCGTCGCATAAAAACAATCGCTCCTTTCAAACCTCATTTATTGTATCCTAACATCGTTAGTTTGTCAACTTTCTATTTTGTAAAAAATCCATTGACTTTATCAAATAAAAGTGATAAAGTCTTTCCCATAGCCCCCGCAGCGCATATCCGCCGCGAAGCCGCTTTGGAAAGGACTGTTCTCCAGATGAAAGAAATGAACCGCAAGAATCAATATTTTACCGTCTCCGTCATCCGCCGGATGACCCGCATCGCGCTGGATGTGGGCGCCATCAATCTGGCGCAGGGCTTCCCGGATTTTGATCCCCCCAGGGCCCTCACCGACCGCCTGGCAGAGATCAGTGCTCTGGGCCCCCACCAGTACCCCATCACCATGGGCGCGCCCAATTTTCGGCAGGCCCTTTCCCGCAAATGCGGCCGCTTCATGGGTCGGCAGCCCGATCCCGACACCGAGATGGTGGTGACCATCGGCTCCACCGAGGCCATGGTGGACACCATCTTCGCCCTGACCAATCCCGGCGACAAGGTGGTTTTGTTCTCCCCCTATTTTGAAAATTACCGCGCCCAGATCATTATGGCCGACTGCCAGCCGGTCTATGTGCCGTTGGTGCCCCCGGCCTTTGACTTTGATCCCGCCGTGCTGGAGGATGCCTTCAGGCAGCACCCCAAGGCCATCCTGATCTGCAACCCCTCCAACCCCAGCGGCAAGGTGTTCACCGAGGCCGAGCTGCGCTTCATCGCCGACCTGTGCATCAAATATGATGTCTACGCCATCATGGACGAGGTCTATGAGCACATTATCTACGAGGGACACAGGCACACCTATATGTGCAGTCTGCCCGGGATGTGGGAGCGCACCGTCTCCTGCTCCTCCCTGTCCAAGACCTATTCCATCACCGGCTGGCGCCTGGGCTATGCCATCGCCCCGCAGCCCATCATGGAGCGCATCAAGCAGTACCACGACTTCAACACCGTGGGTGCCCCCTCTCCCCTGATGGAGGCCGCCGTGGCCGGTCTGGAGATGCCCGACAGCTATTATAAGGAGTTCGGCGACCACTACGCACACATGAAGCAGCTGTTCACCCGGGGACTGGATCGCATCGGCATCCCCTATACCGATCCCCAGGGCGCTTACTTTGTGCTGGCCAACATCGGCCCCTATATGAAGCCCGGCCAGACCGATGTGCAGTTCTGCGAGGAGATGGCGGCCCGGGTAGGCGTGGCTTGTGTCCCCGGATCCTCCTTCTTTAACGAGGATGTGGGCAACATCGTCCGCGTTCACTTCGCTAAAAAGGACGAGACGCTGTACGAGGCGCTGAACCGGTTGGAGACGCTCAAGGCCCGCATGGGTTGATCCACCCGTTCCGGTGTTTTTGTGCGTTTTTCATAAATAAGCGCGGAATTTTATGCAAATCCATCCGTTTTTTCGTCAAATCAACCATTGACTTCCGTGCTTTCCTGCGCTAAAATGTTAGCATCTTGTTACGGAAGGAGCGATGACCATGTTCGGTAAGTTTTTCAGTGCTTTCAAGTCTGCCATGTCTGCTGAGCGTGCGTCTGCCTGCACTGCAGTCGCTTCTTTCTCCTGCGCCGATTCTTCTGACGCTTTTGTTATGGACGCCACTCTGCTGGCGTCCATTTTTGTTATTTCCCTGTTGGCTCTGGGCCTGCGTCTGCTGGCCATTCTGGTCATTCTGGCAGTCCTGCTGCGAATTATGATGCCGGACTGGAAGATGCCAAAGAGTAGGGTATAATACGTTTTCGTTACTTGAAAACGGCCTCGCTCGATGGCGGGGTCGTTTTTTTGTATAAATATACCGGAGCCGGTTCGGCCGAGCGGCTTCGGTATCCCTTCAGAAAAAGCCTTGTAAAACAAAACCGTTCAAAGGAGAAATGAACCATGTTTAAGAAAGTATTTGCATTCGTTATGGCCGCCGCGATGATGGTGGCCTGCCTGGCCGGCTGCGGCAATGACAGCAGTGAAAGCAGCAATGTCATCAAGATCGGTGGCATCGGCCCCGTGACCGGCGATGCTGCCACCTACGGCAACGCCACCAAAAACGGCGCGCAGATCGCCGTGGACGAGATCAACGCCAAGGGCGGCCTGCAGTTCGAGCTGAACTACCAGGACGACGAGGCCGACGGCGAAAAGGGCGTCAATGCCTACAACAACCTGAAGGACTGGGGTATGCAGGTGCTGTACGGCTGCACCACCACCGGCTCCTGCGTGGCCGTTGCCGGTGAGACCTATTCCGACCGCGTCTTCCAGTTGACCCCCTCCGCCTCCTCCACCGACGTCACTAACGGTAAGGACAATGTCTTCCAGATCTGCTTCACCGACCCCAACCAGGGCGTTGCCGCCGCTGACTATGTCTACGAAAACCAGCTGGGCACCAAGATCGCCGTTCTGTACAACAACGGTGATGCCTATTCCACCGGTATCGCCACCTCCTTTGTGGAGCGTGTGACCGCTCTGGGCATGGATGTTGTGGCCCAGGTCACCTTCCCCGATGACAAGACCACCGACTTCACCGTTCAGCTGAATGAGGCCAAGACCGCTGGCGCCGACCTGATGTTCCTGCCCATCTACTACACCCCCGCTTCCCTGATGCTGGCACAGGCCCACGACATGGGCTACGCTCCCACCTTTTTCGGCGCCGACGGCATGGACGGCATCCTGGCTCTGGAAGGTTTTGATGTCTCCCTGGCTGAGGGCCTGATGCTGATGACGCCCTTCAACGCCACCTCCTCCGATGCGCGCACCCAGTCCTTCGTCAGCACCTACACCGAGCGGTACGGCACCGAGACCCTGAACCAGTTCGCCGCCGACGGCTATGACTGCATCTACGCCATCTACGAGGCCTGCCTGAAAGCCGGTGTCACCGCCGAGACCTCTGCCAAAGATGCCTGCGAAAAGCTGATCGCCGTCTTCACCGCTGAGGACTTCAAGATCGACGGTCTGACCGGCACCAACATGAGTTGGTCCACCGCCGGTGAGATCTCCAAGGCACCCATGGTGGTGGAGATCGTCAACGGCGCTTACGAATCCAAGTAAATCTCCTTCTCTTTTCTGAGCCGTAGGGAGCGGATCCGTCCGCTCCCTGCGGCACTGACATGATATCCTTTAAGGAAAGCAGGTGTTTCCCTTATGTTCTTTCTGACCAATCTGATCAGCGGCCTGAGTCTGGGCAGCGTTTACGCCATCATCGCGCTGGGCTACACCATGGTCTATGGCATCGCCAAGATGCTGAATTTTGCCCATGGTGATGTCCTGATGATCGGCAGCTATGTGTGCTTCCTGTCGGTCTCTTCGCTTGGTCTGGGCGCGCTGCCCTCCATCCTGTTGGCTGTCATCGCCTGTACCCTGCTGGGAATTCTGGTGGAGCGGCTTGCCTACAAGCCTTTGCGCCAGGCTCCCTCGCTGGCAGTCCTGATCACCGCCATCGGCGTCAGTTATTTTCTGCAAAATGCCGCGCTGCTTCTCTGGGGCAGTGACGGCAAGGTCTTCCCCTCTCTGCTGGGGAATATCCCCTCCCTGCAGCTGTTCGACGGTGAGCTGATCATCACCGGAAAGGCCATGGTCAACGTGGCCGTCTGCCTGGTCACCATGGTAGCGCTGACGCTGTTTACTGAAAAGACCCGGGTAGGCAAGGCCATGCGTGCTGTCAGCGAGGACAAGGGCGCCGCCCAGCTGATGGGCATCCATGTGGATGCCACCATCTCCCTGACCTTCGCCATTGGCTCCGGCCTGGCCGCCATCGCCGGTGTGCTGCTGTGCTCCACCTACCCCATGCTGATGCCCACCACCGGCTCCATGCCGGGCATCAAGGCCTTCACCGCCGCCGTCTTTGGCGGGATCGGCTCCATCCCCGGCGCACTGCTGGGCGGTCTGCTGCTGGGCGTGCTGGAGATCTTCTGCAACGCCTATATTTCCCAGGAGCTGTCCAACGCCATCGTCTTCGGCGTACTGATTATCGTGCTGCTGGTTCGTCCCACCGGCCTGCTGGGCAAGCCCATCCGAGAGAAGGTGTAATCCATGGCTGAAAAGGTAAGGAAGATGAATCTGAAGCGGTTCCTGCACGGCAACTGGCCCACCTATATTATGGTGATCGTGGCTTACGCGGTGCTGTTCGCCCTGCAATCCATGAATATGCTTTCCAACTCCCTGTCCGGCTTTCTGGTTCCCATCTGCGCCTATGTGGTGATGGCCGTCTCCCTGAACCTGACGGTAGGCATCATGGGCGAGCTGAGTCTTGGCCACGCCGGTTTCATGTGCGTGGGTGCCTATACCGGCGCGCTGTGCTCCAGCCTGCTGTCCGGGCTGATCCCCCTGTCCGGGCTGCGTCTGGCCGTCTCCATGCTGGTTGGCGGCCTGGCCGCCGGTCTGGTGAGCCTGATCGTGGTGGTGCCCGTGCTGCGTCTGCGGGGCGACTATCTGGCCATCGTCACCCTGGCCTTTGGCGAGATCATCCGCAACATCATGCAGATCATTTACATCGGCAAGGATGCCAACGGCGTCCACTTTGCCACCAGTGAGGCCGGCCTGGATCTGCTGCCGGAGGGCACCATGATCATCCGCGGCCCCATGGGCGTGGTGGGCATTCAGAAGACCGCCTCTCTCACTGCCGGCTTCATACTAGTGATGATCACCCTGATCGTGGTGCTCAACCTGATCCGCAGCCGTCAGGGCCGGGCGATCATGGCCCTGCGGGACAACCGCATCGCCGCTGAATCCATCGGCCTTTCGGTGGCCAAATACAAGATCATGGCTTTTGTCACCTCTGCCACGCTGGCCGGAGCCGCCGGTACGCTGTACGCCATGAACTTCACCTCCATCCTCTCCAAAAAATTCGACTTCAACACCTCCATTCTGGTGCTGGTCTTTGTGGTGCTGGGCGGCATGGGCAACATCCGCGGCTCCATCATCGCCGCCGCCGCTCTGACCATCCTGCCGGAGCTGCTGCGGGAATATTCCGACTACCGGATGCTGGTATATGCCGTCGTACTGATCCTGGTGATGCTGATCACCAACAATCCCCGGCTGAGAAACGCACTGAGCGGCTTCTGGAACAGTAAAATCAAAGCAAAGCTCAAAAAGAATCCCAAGGCTCAAGGAGGACGCTGAACATGGAAACCAAAACAAAGCTGATCCCCACGCCGTCCATGGGCATGATCCCCGAGCGGGATGTGGGCAAGCGCCCCATTCTGGAATGCGTCGGCCTGGGCATCACCTTCGGCGGCCTCAAGGCTGTGGAGGATTTTAACATCGTGCTGGGCCGCACCGAGATCTCCGGTCTGATCGGCCCCAACGGTGCCGGCAAGACTACCGTTTTCAACCTGCTGACCAAGGTCTATCAGCCCACTCACGGCACCATCCTGCTGGATGGTCGCGATACCCACGGCATGGACACCGCCCATGTGAACCGGGCCGGCATCGCCCGCACCTTCCAGAATATCCGCCTGTTCCCCAGCCTGACGGTGGAGGAAAATGTGGCGGTAGGCATGGACAATCAGATGCGCTACAACATGGTCAACGGCATCCTGCGACTGCGGGGCTTCCGTCAGGAGGAGAAGGCCGTTCACGAGCGCAGTCTGGAGCTGCTTTCCCTCTTTCATATGGAAGGTCTGGCCGATGTGAAAGCCGGCTCTCTGCCCTATGGTGCCCAGCGTCGGCTGGAGATCGTCCGCGCACTGGCCACCGGGCCTTCCCTGCTGCTGCTGGACGAGCCCGCCGCCGGTATGAATCCCTCGGAGACCTATGAGCTGATGGAAAACATCCGCAAGATCCGGGATACCTTCCATATCGCGGTGCTTTTGATCGAGCACGACATGAACCTGGTGATGCAGGTCTGCGAGGGCATCTGCGTGCTGAACTTCGGCCGCATCATTGCCAAGGGCACGCCGGAGGAGATTCAGGCCAACCCCGCCGTCATTGAAGCCTATCTGGGCAAAAAGAAAGAGGAGGCGTGATCGATGGACACCATCCTGAAAGTGGACGATATCAACGTCTATTACGGTAGCATCCATGCCATCAAGGGCGTTTCCTTCGAGGTGCGTCAGGGCGAGATCGTCACCCTGATCGGCGCCAACGGCGCGGGCAAATCCACCACGCTGAATACGGTTTCCGGCCTGCTGCACAGCCGCACCGGCAGCGTCAGCTTTCTGGGCGAAAATCTCAGCAAGACCCCCTGTCACAAGGTGGTCTCCAAGGGTCTGGCCCTCGTTCCGGAAGGCCGTCGCATCTTCCTCCAGATGACCGTACAGGAAAATCTGGAGATGGGCGCTTACATTCGCGGCAAGGTCAGCCCGGACGATCTGGAGCACGTCTTCCAGAAGTTCCCCCGACTGAAGGAGCGCCGCAAGCAGGTTGCCGGAACACTGTCCGGCGGCGAGCAGCAGATGCTGGCCATGGGCCGCGCCCTGATGAG
>CAZDUQ010000026.1:0-11763 GCA_964508665.1 uncultured Oscillospiraceae bacterium
AAACAAACCCGGAAAGGAGCCTTGGCATGGATGACAAAGTGAGAGAGCTGCTGGAAAAGGCCAGACTGACCGCGGGCATGGCCGCCGGCGGCGCGGTAAAGGTGGCAGAGACCGTCGGCCAGCGGGGCGGTCAGCTGGTGGAAAAGACCCGCCGCAATCTGCGGATCTTTGATCTGAACAACGAGGTGGAGCTGCTGATGCGGGAGATCGGCCGGATGGTCTATCTGACCCACACCGGAGCGGAGCCCGACGAGCAGGAGCTGGAAAGCAAGCTGGCCCGGATCGATGAAAAATACAGCCGGATCGATGAGATCCGGGCGCTGCTGGAGGAGCAGAAGACCACCCGGTGCTGCCCCGTCTGCGGTAAGGCCTGCGCAAAGACCGACCTGTATTGCCGGGTCTGCGGCGAAAAGCTGCAATGACCCCCAAAAACGCGAGCACCGAAAAATCAAACAGCACGGGCGCAGGAGAGCTCTTCCTGCGCCCCGCCTGTCCATGGGAGGAAGAACGATGTTTACCTATCAGGATTATGAAGAAAGCGCCGCCTATATTCGGCAGCGCCTCAACGGATTTTGCCCCCGCGTGCTGGTGATCCTGGGCTCCGGCCTGGGCTTCCAGGGAGATCGGGTGGAGGAGCCGGTGTTCATCGACTACCGGGACATCCCCCATTTCAAGGCGTCCACCGCCCCCGGCCACAAGGGCCGTCTGGTGTGCGGGATGCTGGCCGGCGTTCCGGTGATGATGATGCAGGGCCGGATGCACTATTACGAGGGCTACACCCCCGAAGAGGTGGCCTTCCCCGTGCGGGTGGCCAAGCTGCTGGGCGTGGAGGCCATGCTGGTGACCAACGCCGCCGGCGCCATCAACACCGAGTTCCGGGTGGGCGATCTGATGCTGATCTCCGATCACATCCGCATCATGGGCGAAAGCCCCCTGCGCGGCCCCAATGTGGATGAGTTCGGCCCCCGCTTCTGCGACATGACCGAGACCTATGACGCCGGGCTTCGCCTGATGGCGCTGAAAAAGGGCCGTGAGCTGGGCCTGCCCATGCAGCAGGGCGTCTATTTCTACTTCCCCGGCCCGCAGTTCGAGACGCCTGCCGAGGTGCGTCTGGCCCGGACGCTGGGCGGTCACGCCGCCGGTATGTCCACCGTGTACGAGGCCACCGTGGCCAATCACTGCGGCATCCGCACGCTGGGCATCTCCCTCATCACCAACATGGGGGCGGGCATTCTGAACCAGCGGCTGTCCGGTGGTGAGGTCAACGAAACGGCCGAGCGCTCCAAGCACAGCTTTGCCGCGCTGGTGCTGGCCTGTCTGCCCGAAATGGTGAAGTGACCATGCTGGATCTGCTGCTGAAAGATCTCACCGTTGTCACCATGGACGACAACGACACCGTGCTGGAAAACGCCTGCATCGCCGTGCGGGAGGGCAAGATCGTCTCCATCGGGACAGCCGTCCCCGACGAGCCCGCCGCCCGGGTGATCGACGGGCAGGGCAGACTGGCCATGCCCGGTCTGGTGAATACCCACGCCCACGCCGCCATGTCCCTGATGCGGGGCTATGCCGACGACTATGTGCTTCAGGAGTGGCTCAACGACCATGTGTTCCCCATCGAGGGGAAGCTGACGCCGGAGGATGTGTATCTGGGCACCCAGCTGACGCTGGCCGAGATGCTGGCCACCGGCACCGTCGCCCTCACCGATATGTATATGCATCTGCCCCAGATGGCCCAGGCGGTGGCCGACGCGGGGCTTTACGGCAATTTCTCCAACGCCGCCATGAGCTTTGACCCCCAGGGCTACTGCTTTGACACCGACAATGTCACCCGGCAGAACCGGGAGGTGCTGGCGTCCTTCCACGGCTATGACGACGGACGGCTCAAGCTGGATGCCTCCATCCACGCCGAATATACCAGCTTCCCCGCACTGTGGCGGGATTTTGCCGCCTATGCCCGGGAGAACGGGCTGAATATGCACATCCATCTCTCGGAAACAAAGGCGGAGCATGACAACTGCGTGGCCAAATATGGAAAGACCCCTGCCGCTGTCCTGGCGGAGAACGGCGTGTTCGATACCCGCGCCACGGCGGCCCACTGCGTCTGGGTGACCGGGGAGGACATGGACATCCTGCGGCAGCACGATGTCACCGTGGCCCACAACCCGGTGAGCAATCTCAAGCTGGCTTCGGGCATCGCCCCGGTGAAGCGGATGCTGGAAAAGGGCGTCCGGGTGGCGCTGGGCACCGACGGGGTGTGCTCCAACAACAATCAGGATCTGTTCGAGGAGATCAAGCTGGCGGCGCTGCTGCAGAAGGGCGTCAGCGGCGATCCCCGCGTGGTGCCCGCCCGGCAGGCACTGCATATGGCCACCCGGGCCGGTGCCTTTGCCCAGGGCAGAGAGCACCAGATCGGGCAGCTGTCCCCCGGCTTCGATGCCAGCCTGATCCTGCTGGACACCCACCGCCCGGGACTGTTCCCGGTGCACCACCCCCTGTCCACCCTGGCCTATTCCGCCCGGGGCGGAGATGTGTGCATGACCATCATCCGGGGCCGGGTGCTGTATGAAAACGGCACCTTTACCACCATCGATGTGGAGGCCCTGCGGGCAAAGCTGCGCCCGGTGCTGAACCGCCTGTTCGGCGCATAAGCTGGTGTATCCGGGGGCGCGGCGGAACGGCTGCCGCCCCCATCCGAAAAGGGGGACACCGGCTTGATCAGACGGAAAAACGGCGGTCTTTTCGGCGGCGCCTTCGCGCTGATGCTTTCGGGCATCGCGGTAAAGCTCATCGGCGCGCTGTTCTCCGTGCCGCTGGCAAATCTTTACGGCGCGGACGGAAATGATCTGTTTATCAGCGCATACTATGTGTACGCCGCCATGTATGTGGTGTCCTCGGCGGGCCTTCCGGCGGCGGTCTCCAAGCTGGTGGCCGAGGCCCGGGCGCAGGGCCGGGGTGCCGAGGTGCGCCGCATCGGGAAGGTCGCACTGTGGAGCTTTCTGCTGCTGGGCATCGCCCTTTCTGCCGGTCTGCTTTTGCTGCTGGACCCCGTCTGTGCCCTGGTGGGGGAATCCTGCCGATACGCCCTGACGGCGGTGGCCCCCACCATCCTGTTCACCTGTCTGGTGTCGGCGGCCCGGGGCTATTATCAGGGCCTGTCGGACATGACGCTCACGGCGGTCTCTCAGGTGATCGAGGCGCTGGGCAAGCTGGTGTTCGGTCTGGGATTGGCCCGCCGGCTCAGCGATTCCGGTTACCCGCTGGAGATCGTGGTGGCGGGCGCCATGGTGGGCGTCACCGTCGGCACGGCCCTTTCGGCGCTGTACGCCCTGCTGTATGCCCTGCGCCACCGGTCGCACGGCCTGCCGGAGGGCGGCCCCTGCCGCCCGGTGGGGACGCTTTTGCGGCAGCTGCTGCGGCTGGCGCTGCCCATCACGGCGGGGGCCTCGGTGTTCAGCATCAGCTCGCTGGCCGATACCCTGCTGGTCAAGCTGCGGCTGCGGCAGGGCTGCCTGTTCACCGAAGCCGCGGCGGGCTTTTCCTATGGTGCTTACGGCTTTGCGGTGAAGCTGTTCAACCTGCCCCTGTCGCTGGTGACGGCCATCGGCATCAGCCTGATCCCGGCCATCAGCGGCGCACAGGCCGTGGGCCGGCGGGATCGGGCGCTGTCTCTCACCGAAAGCGCCCTGCGCCTCACCGGGCTGCTGGCCTTTCCCTGCGCGGCCGGACTGGCGGTCATCCCCGGCCCCGTGCTGCGGCTGCTGTTTGGCTCCCAGCCGGCGGCCTGTGCCCTGGCAGAGCCGCTTCTGCGGGAGCTGGCCCCGGCGGTGGTGCTGGCCGGGCTGGCCTCGGTGACCGGGCCGGTGCTCCAGGCACTGGGAAGACCGGGCCTGCCGGTGGTGTCCATGGCGGTGGGCGGGGCGGTCAAGCTGCTTTCCAGCTATGTGCTGGTGGGTCTGCCGGAGGTGGGCATCGGAGGCGCTCCCCTGAGCAGCTGCCTGTGCTACGGCGTGATGCTGGCCCTGAACCTGTGCTTTCTGGCGGGGCAGGGGATGGGGGTACCGCCGGGCCGCACCTTTGGCCGGACGCTGGCCTGCGCCGCAGGCATGGGGGCCTTTGTGCTGCTGCTGCGGACACCGCTGACCCGGCTGACGGGCGGGACTGCCCTGACCACGCTGCTGCTGGTGTGCTGCGGCGGGGCATTTTACCTGCTGCTGCTGCTGGCGGGCCGCGCTTTGCCCCGGGAGGACCTGGAAATGCTGCCCTGGGGTGAAAAACTGATAAAAAAGCTGGAATTCCGGCGAAAAAACGGAAAATAGGCATTGTCAAGAGGATAAAAGTATGGTAGATTTATACAAGGCTAAATATACCTTTGCAGATCTGCGGGAGATCGTGGCCCGACTGCGCCAGCCTGACGGCTGTCCGTGGGACGCGGCACAGACCCACGAGAGCATCCGGAAGAACTTTCTGGAGGAGGCTTATGAGGTCTGCGAGGCCATCGACCGGCAGGACGATGTGCTTCTGTGCGAAGAGCTGGGGGATGTGCTGTTACAGGTGGCCATGCATACCCGTATGGCCGAGGAGACCGGCGCCTTCACCATGGAGGACGTGACTGACGGCGTCAGCCGGAAGATGATCCTGCGGCACCCGTATGTCTTCGGCACGGAGGAAATGCCCGCCACTGCGGCCGACACCGTCGCCGTTCACGACCGGGTCAAGGCGGAGGAAAAGCAGCAGAACACCTATACCGACGCCATGAACGCCGTGGCAAAGACCCTGCCCGCCCTGATGTACGCCGAAAAGGTGCAGGGCCGAGCGAAAAAATCCGGCTTTGACTGGCCCGATGTGAGCGGTGCCATGGACAAGGTGCGGGAGGAATGCGCCGAGGTGCAGGCGTGTCTGGACGGCGGCGCGGACATCACCGAGGAGCTGGGCGACCTGCTGTTTGCCGCCGTCAATGTGGCGCGGATGCAGTCGGTGGACCCGGAGGAAGCCCTTGTGCGTGCCACGCAGAAGTTCATGCGGCGGTTCGCTCTGGTGGAGCAGATGGCCGGGCCGGCGCTGCGGGAGATGTCTCTGGAGGAGATGACCGCCCTGTGGGCGCGGGCCAAGGAACAGACAATGTGATTTTGACGGGGAGACCCGTTTGAATTGGAATATTAAATTATGGAGGAATAGATCAATGAACAAGACTGAACTGGTCGCTGCCATCGCAGAAAAGACCGACCTGACCAAAAAGGATTCCGAGGCCGCGCTGGCCGCTGTGGTGGAGTCTATCACCGAGGCCCTGGCCAAGGGCGACAAGGTGCAGCTCATCGGCTTCGGCACCTTCGAGGTGAAGAACCGTGCCGCCCACCTGGGCCGCAACCCCAAGAGCGGCGAGCTCATCGAGATCGCTGCCAGCAAGTCTCCTGTCTTCAAGGCCGGCAAGGCGCTGAAGGACAAGGTCGCCGAGTAAGCACACCAAAGGGGCCGCCGCTGTCGGCGCCCCTTTTTTGCATATTCAGGAGGTAACACCATGCGACTGGACAAATATCTCAAGGTAGCCCGGCTCATCAAGCGCCGCACGGTGGCCAACGAGGCCTGCGACGGCGACCGGGTCACGGTGAACGGCCGGGAGGCAAAGGCCTCCTATCAGGTAAAGGTGGGGGATATCATCGGCGTCACCTTCGGCAACCGCAGCCTGCGGGTGCGGGTGCTGGCCGTCCCGGAGTTTGCCAACAAGGAGCAGGCAGCCCTTTTGTACGAGGAGCTGCCGGCGGAGGAATAAAAAACAGAGCCTCCTCATAGCATTGGACAAACCAATGCCGTGAGGAGGTCGTTTTATATGGTCAACAATGAATACGCAGGGCAGCTGCCCCACAGTCTGGCGCTGGAGGAGCGTCACCGGCTGTCGGTAAACGGTGTCAGCGAGGTGCTGAGCTTTGATGAAAACGAGGTGGTGATGGACACCGCCCTGGGGCTTTTGACGGTGGAGGGCGAGCAGCTCCATGTGGAGAAGCTCTCGCTGGATGTGGGCGAGCTGACCCTGGAGGGCACGGTGGAGAGCCTGCATTACAGCCGCGCCGGGCAGAAAAAGGGCTCCTTCTGGTCCCGGGTGTTTTAAGTGCTGGCCACCGGAGCCGGGCAGCAGCTGCATTATGTCCTGACCTTTGCCCTGCTGGGGGCCGGACTGGCGCTGCTGTACACCCTGCTGGAGGCGGCGCGGCGGTGTCTGGGCCTGCGGCGGCGGGGAACGGCGGTGCTGGACAGCCTGTTCTGCCTTGTGGCCCTCACCGGCTTTTTGCTCACCATGCTGCTGTATACCGACGGCCGCCTGCGGGGCTATCTGCCGCTGGGGCTGGCGCTGGGCTTTTTTCTCTGCCGCTGGGCGCTGAGGCGGGGGACGGCCCGTGCCGGGCATTCGCGGAGGAAAAAACAGAGACGGCGTGGCTGAGCCACGCCGTCTGAGACTGTCAAAGAACCGCTTTGCTTACAGCAGATAGGCGCAGAGCAGATCGAAGGTGGCGCACAGGCCGTCGATATGGGTGCGCTCGTAGCCGTGAGAAGCGTAAACGCCGGGGCCGATCAGGCTGTGCTTCACATCATAGCCCGCCCGCAGGGACACATCCACATCGGAGGAATAGAAGCGGTACACATCGATGGCGTGATCGATGTGGTTGTCCATGGCGGCCTTCAGCAGGGCAGAGGTGATCTCATAATTATAGGGCCCGCCGCCGTCCTTGGCGCAGATGGACACCTGCTTTTCAGTGCAGGTCAGCCCCTCACCCACACAGCCCATGTCCACGCTCATCATTTCCTCGATGCCCTCGGGGATGCCGTGGGCGCCGCCGTGGCCCACCTCCTCATAAACGGTGAAGGAGATCCAGACGGAGCGCTTGAGCTGCAAATTCTCATCGGCGATCTTTTTTGCCAGCGCCAGCAGCACGGCGGCACTGGCCTTGTCGTCCAGGAATCGGCTCTTGATATACCCCTTGGAGGTAATGGTCAGCCGGGGATCAAAGGCCACGATGTCACCGGCGCGGATGCCCAGCGCGGCCACATCCTCGGCGGAGCGCACATCCTCGTCCAGCACCACCTCCAGATTGGTGTCAAAGCCCCGGACGGCGGTGCGCACCTCCGGATTGACGTGGACGGAGGCGTTCGCCAGCTGAATGGTGCCCTCATATTCGCCGTCAAAGCGGGTCTTGATCTTCACGCTTGTGGCCTCCACGCTGCACGGCGCCACGCCGCCGATGTTGGTGATGCTCAGCCGACCGTCGGGCTTGACCTGATTGACCATGGCGCCCAGGGTGTCCACATGGGCCATCAACAGAATGGGCGCGCCTTCGCCGCCCAGGTGGGCCCGGATGCCGCCCTTGACGGGGTTTTCCGGCCGGTAGCCCAGCCGGGTGAGCTCTTCGTTCATATATGCCTGGATCTCTGCGGTATAGCCGCTGGGACTGTCGATGGCCATGATGGCGTGCAGCTGCTCCAGCATATAATCCTGATACTGCTGTTTCATAAGAAAAGACCTCCGTTGCAAATCGTTTTTTCATGGCAAGCATACCACATTTGCCGGGCGGAATCAAGACAAAAGCTTGCGGCGGCGGCGGGAATATGCTATCATGGCAGAAGACAAAAAGGAGGGTGATTTCCATGAAGCGATGCTGCGCGCTGGCGGCCTGTCTTGCCCTGCTGCTGGGCCTGTGTGCCTGCGGCGGGACGGAAAGCTATACGGCAGAGACCTTTGCCTTTGACACCGTTATCACCCTGACCGCCCGGTGCGACAGCCCGGAGCAGTTCCGGCAGCTGCGGCAGGTGGTGTTCGGCCGCTTTCAGGAGCTGCATAAGCTGTTTGATATCTACAATGAATACGAGGGCATGAACAATCTGTGCACGGTCAACCGGCTGGCCGGGCAGACGGTGGCGGTGGAGGCGGACATTCTGTCCCTGCTGACGCTGGCGCAGAAGATCTGCGGGCAGACCGACGGACTGGTGAATGTGGCCCAGGGGCGGCTGTACGCCCTGTGGCGGGAGGCGCGGGAGACCGGCATCCTGCCCACCGACGAGGCCATCCGGGCGGCCATGGAGCACGGGGACGCCGCCTGTCTGGTGCTGGGGGAGGGGACTGTCACCCTCACCGATCCGGAAATGTCGCTGGATGTGGGCGCGGTGGCCAAGGGCTGGGCGGCACAGGCCGCGGCTGAGGCCGCCGACGCGGCGGGCTTTACCGATTATGTGATCTCCGCCGGCGGAAATGTGGTGACCCGTGGCCATGCCCAGGGCGGCCGCGCCTGGCGGGTGGGCGTCCGGGATCCCCAGGCGGAGGACAGCAGCGCCCATATCGCCGTGGTGGAGGCGGAGTCGCTGGCGGTGGTCACCTCCGGCGGCTATGAGCGGCAGCTGGTGGTGGATGGAAAAAGCTACTGTCACATCATCGACCCCCGCACCGGCTATCCCGCCGATCTTGTGCTGTCGGCCACGGCGGTGTGTGAAGATTCCGCTCTGGGTGACGGCTATTCCACCGCCCTGTTCCTCATGACGCCGCAGGAGGGTCTGGCCTTTGCCCGGAGGCAGGGCTTCCGTGCCATTGTGGTGGATCAGAACGGCGCCGTGTGGGACACCGAAGCCCCGGCGGAATAAAAGGGTTGACAGCCGTCAAAAATCTGTTATAATGAAATTGTAATTTCATAGAGGGATCCTTCGCCCGGCATTGTCGGCGGTGGAATGGGGTGAAATGCCCCGCGAGTAGGTCACTGTGAAGCCTCCGTTGAGAGGATAAGTCAGATACACCGAGGAGCATCCCTGTACCCTGCCTGCACCGGGGTCGAAGGAGAGACATATGCTTGTTTATCCGCACGACCGGCAGGTTGTGCGGTTTTTTTCTTTGCTTTTCCCTATTTCACCTTTCCCCTTGATCATCGCGGACTGCTTTCCCGCGCCGCTGGGGCGGCGCGGGAAAGGAGGCGCGGTGCGGCAAATGGCGGATCCCTTTGATTTCATACAACCTTCAGGAGAGCGAGGACTGCCAGGTCCTCGCTTTTCTGTAAACAGAAAGGAGTTTACCCTATGTACAAGCTGCAAAAAGAGCTCCCGGTGGAGCGATTTCTCCGGGAGTGCGTGGATGTTCCCCGATTTCTGGAGCAGTGCCGCGCCTGTCCCAATTACGAAAAGGTGTGGTCGTGCCCGCCGTTCAGCTTCAAGCCGATGGAGCTGTGGGGCAATTACGACAGCCTCCTGCTGATGGGCCGGGTCATCGAAACACCGGAGGAAATACGGCAGCAGCGCTTTTCGTCGCAACAGGCGCTGAACGATGTCGGCCGGGCGCTGCTGCGGGAGGACAAGCGGGAGCTGCTGCTGGAGCTGCTGGAGCTGGAAAAACAGACCCCCGGCAGCCGGGCCCTCAGCGCGGGCAGCTGCGATTTCTGCGGCGAATGTGGTCGCGCTCACGGGGAGGAATGCCGCAATCCCGGTGTAATGCGCTATTCGCTGGAGACGCTGGGCGCCGATATCGGCAAGGCACTGGAGCTGTATTTTGACCGCAGACTGCTGTGGGGCAGGGAAGGACGGCTTCCGGAATATTACATTCTGCTGGGTGGCCTGCTGCAAAAAAAGCCCGTCCGGCTGGAAGCGAAGGAGATGGGGTATCGGGTATGGTAAGCGAAAAGCGTCAGGGTTTGCGGATGAAGCCCGAAGAGAGCAAATATTCCTTTTTCCAGCACAGGGAGTGCGAGTTTTTCCCCTGCCACGCCACCGACCGGCCGGAGGATTTCAACTGCCTGTTCTGCTACTGCCCGCTGTATGCCCTGGGCTCGGCCTGCGGCGGCAACTGCCGCTGGACAGAGGCCGGTGTGAAGGATTGCAGCGGCTGTCTGGTTCCACACGGGCGGGAAAGCTACAGCCGGATCATCGCCCGCTTCGGCGAGCTTTCGGAGCTGGCCGGGCAGAACCGCTGATCCCGCAGCAGCCCTTGATACAGTAGGAAAAACACGGCTGAGGGATTTTAAGAGGCGTGGAGAGCGGTAAAAGCTGTGGAGCGAGCATCCCCACCGCGCAGCCGCCGGACTGACCGAACGGCAAAGGCACGGCGCATAAGCGCATTGTCCTTGAGGGCGGCGATGTTCACACCCGGGTTTTCACTTGCCGCAGAGACACTGGTGAAACTGCACAAAAATCGGGGCGGAGTTTCTACGAATCCGTCAATTGCGCGCAGAAAAACAGTGTGATATACTATGATTGAAAGGTGGAACCGAAGACGACGGCGGAACGACGGAAAGGGTGAGTCCCATGGGCCGGATCGGCTGATCTGCCCCGAGCGGCAGAGAGCAAATTCCTCATTCCTTATGGCGCAGTTGATTGTTTGAACCAAGTAGTGATTCAAAACCATGTGAAACAGGGAGAAAAACCATGAAGAAGCTTGTCTGTCTGTTGATGGCTGCTATGTTGCTGGCGGCCCTGAGTGTTGCCGTGTTTGCACGCTATGAGGTCTGTCCTGATTGCTGCGGCAGGATGAAAGAAACTACGAAAAAGATCAAAGTTGGAACCGCGCGATGCGAAGTCATGGGCGAAGACGGTATGCTTGATTATGTCTATGACATTACGCATACCCTTACATGTGTCGAGTGTGGTTACACTGAAAGCTATGTAGAGGAAGATGTCCAAATCTGCACGCACCACTAATTGAATGCGAAGCAGGGTGGTGCATACCACCCTGCTTTTTCTCATATGCGGAAGGAGGAGCCCAAATGATCGCGTATAGTCTCAAGCGGGCGTTGCGAACAAGGCGCAGACTGATCGTTTATTTCTGTGTACTCACCGCAGTCAGTACCTTCCTCGTGATCGGCCTGAACCTGAAGGCGATGGCGGATGCCAATCTGTCGGCTATTTTGGACAACTTCAATGTACTGGCACTGCCGGATTTTCAGGCGTATATCGACCAGAACGGGAAACGCACCGCCTCTTTCTCAGACCGTATCGGATATCTGTCCTGTAAGGCGGAGGGGTACGATGTATCTGCTTTGGAAGACCTGCCAGGCGTGATAAAGGTGGATGCACGCAATCAGTTTGGCGCCTGTGTCAACAATCACGAGGGAATCCTGTCTGAATATCGACTGTGTCATCAAACTTCGCTGCGTTATAACGGTGCCGATGTGGTGATCTTTCAGCTCAAGGGAGATCATGTGGTGACCATTCCCGGACGTCAAATTAAAAAAACAGGTGCCGGTACGGCTTTTATGCCCAGTCAAACACAAATCTCGGTCGATTTGATCTGGTCCGCATCAGGCCGCAGCACCGACCTGTCCACCCTGACCGTGCAGAGCCATGCGAAGGAGCCTTATCTCCTGTTGCCGGGGGAAACCTATATTATGAAGTTTGGGGTCAGCGGAAATCTGGATGGGGATATTTATCACAGTGCGGAGCAGATCTATGTGCGGGAAAACGGCACCTATGCCATGAAGGACGACTATTCCTGGCAATCACGGTATCGCCCCATTACAAAATATTACGAGGGCTTTTGGGATACCGCCATGGGGAACTATTACCGGCAGATTGCCGAGGCCTGCTATCTCAACGCAAACTCCCTTACGGCAATCACCACCAACGATATCAGCATGATCCCATCCTGGGCCGGCGGCGATGTTTATTTGCAGAAGGGCGAATTATTTTCGGAAGAAGACTATGAAAACGGAAATCAGGTCTGTATCATCAGTCAGAAGCTTCTGGAAGTTATGGGCTGGGAGATCGGTGATACCATCGATTTTTCCTTTTATGAAACCGATTATA
>CAZDUQ010000027.1:0-11614 GCA_964508665.1 uncultured Oscillospiraceae bacterium
GTATTTCTTGATTTCCTCAATCGTGCAAGGTTCCCACCCCCAAGCGTGGTCGATAAGCAGTTCGGCGTTCACACCGAACAATTTATATAAACGGTCTTCGCCCCACTCGGTCATAGATTCCAATGCAACATCTCCGAGTGTGTACATTCCGTTTTCTTCTAATTTTTTTGCGTAGCCTTTTCCAACTCTCCAAAAGTCCGTAAGCGGTCGATGATTCCATAACTGCTGACGGAAAGACATCTCATCAAGCTCGGCAATGCGAACTCCGTCTTTGTCGGCAGGCATTTTCTTCGCAACTATATCCATAGCAATTTTGCAGAGGAACAGATTTGTTCCGATACCTGCTGTTGCCGTGATTCCCGTTGTTGCAAGGACATCCCGTATCATTTTGATTGCAAGCTCGTGAGCTGTGCAGTTATAAGTTCCGAGGTAATGCGTAGCATCTATGAAAACCTCGTCAATAGAATAAACGTGAATATCTTCGGGAGAGATATATTTGAGATACACGTTATAAATCTGTGTGCTGACCTCCATATACTTTGCCATCTGCGGAGGAGCAACGATATATGAAACTGCAAGCTCCGGTCGAGCCAGTAGCTCCGTATTATCATATGATTCGCCCACAAGAGTTTTCTTGGGAGCGTTCCATTTACGCTGATTGTTTACTGCCTTGATTTTCTGCACGACCTCAAACAATCGAGGTCTGCCTGGAACGCCGTAGGTTTTAAGTGATGGAGAGACCGCAAGACATATCGTTTTCTCGGTACGGCTCTCATCGGCAACAACAAGGTTCGTCGTCATAGGGTCAAGCCCACGCTGCATACATTCAACGGAGGCATAGAACGATTTAAGGTCGATTGCAATGTAGCTTCTTTCTTCCATCGTCTATGCCTCCGTTTCAGCGTTTTATTGTTCCTTCCACTCAATCAACTTATTCATTTCTTTGAGATAATCGCTTTTCAAGAACTTAAACTCTAAATCATACTTCCATTCTCTGTGTTCGTGTTCAAATCCATACCACCAAACAAACTCATCGCTCTCTCGGACGTGAAAAGTGACAGACCAACATCTAGGTTCTCCACACCATCTACAACAAACTGGATACACACCAAAATCGCATGAAAAGCTGCCCTCGATGGTTGCTTCACTTAAATCCTGATAGAGTTTTTTGGCAGGCATATGCCCATAATCTCCTGCTAAATTCGGGGGTTCTTCTTGCTCACAGTATGGAACTTCTATTTTGCGGAATATCTCCGCAATTTCCACACCATCAATATAAATTTCTACAACATTAGAGAATAATTTCAGCTCGCAATTCATGTATTTGTGACACGTCGTCGAGCTGATTCTGATTCCCTTATTTTTCCGCAGAGCTGACATTAACCTGTATCCCGGGACACCTTTTCGTTCATGATAGGTTTCGGTTATGCAGTTCAGCAGCCTTTCCTTACGCTTACGGTAAGCTGCTTTTCTATCTTTAAGATAGTTGTAGTAGGCGTTAGGAAATACTCCCAATCGCTTCAGAAGCCATCTTAAACCCATCGTGTCATTGTTTTCCCTTATAAACCGATATGCTGCTAAGCAATTTCCCGTGCGAAGAATGCTGCCGCTTTTTAAGAATTCGTTCTCCTTTTTGGCTTCTTCAAGCTCCTTTCGCAGCCTGAGATTCTTCTTCATAAGATCGTATTCTTCCTGCGCAGCCGGATTTTTTGAGCATTCTTCGCGGTATTTCTTCAGCCAGTACCCGATTCTATTCTCCGATACATGGTACTCTTCCGACAGACTTCTTATCGTCCGTCCCTCTTCCAAGTGCATCCGCACTATCCTTTTCTTGAATTCTTCATCGTAACTTGCCATTACTTTTCCCTCCTGTGTCTATTATATCACTTCGGGGGAAGGTGTTACAACTTTATTATAGCACATCGCTTTTTTCGAAGTTGACACCCAATGATTAGAAATAATCCGTCCATCATTAAAGAAAAATATCATCTCATTCGGAGCAACAGGAGCGTCCTGTGCGGGAATTTCAATATGTTCAACCTCTGCCGAAAAAATATTTTCATCAAATTGCGGAAGTCCAAGAACATCAGCACAGGCTTTTTTCAGCACCAATTCTGGAATATCCTTATTGCGGCAGTCGGCATTTCCTGTTTTCCTCCGAGTACCGCAAATCCAGATAGTATAATTTGCGTTCGGGTCTTTGTGTCCTTTTCGGTTTGACCGCTGATAGCTTTTGCCGCACCGTCCACACTTGATTTTGCTTGTAAAACAAGATGTGTTAATACTCCAATTCGCAAAAACTCCAAGCTCACGGCGGCGTGCTTTTTCTGCTTGCACCGCTTGATAAATTTCCATTGGAATAATGGCTTCGTGAGTATTTTTCCACCCAATACTGCGGCAGTTCACCACGGTTAAGTCTGCTTTTCTTGCTGATTGGGTCAACCGTATATTCCTTTTGAAAAAGCAAATTTCCCGTGTATGTAATATTGCCGAGTATCTGCCTTATAGAGCCGTTTCCGAAATGCTGCCCCTTGTAGGATTTAACCCCCATTTCAGCAAGCTGCTTTTCGGTAGCTTCCGCCGACAGTCCATTCAGATAATTGCCATAAATCAGCCTTACGATTTTAGCTTCTTTCTCGTGGATAACCAATCGGTCACCGTCCCAACGATAACCGTATATCTGAAACCGTCCATTCGGGATACCCTGTTCAAAACGTTTTCGGGTCGCCCATTTCACATTGTCGGACAGTGAACGGCTTTCTTCCTGTGCGAATGACGCTAAAATTGAAAGCATAAGCTCTCCGTCACCGCTCATTGAATTGATGTTTTCCTTTTCAAATCGGACTTCCACACCGATTGATTTTAAGTGCCGTACCGTTTCGAGCAGGTCAACAGTATTCCGTGCAAAACGCTGAATAGATTTCGTGAGAATAATGTCAATTTTGCCCACTTCGCAATCCGCAAGCATACGCTGAAATTCCACACGTTTTGCCGTCCCCGTGCCGCTTATTCCGTAATCTGCATAAACCCCTGCATATTCCCAGTCGGGGTTTTTCTGAATGAAATCGCTGTAATAACTCACCTGTGCAGAAAGCGAGTGCTGCATTCGTTCCGACTCAACCGACACTCGTGCATAAGCGGCTGTTCTTTTTTGCTTTTTTACGGTTGGAACAGTCGGTTCAATTCTGCTGATTTTTCGCATAATATCAAGCCTCCTCGGTACTATATATAACTCTTTCGGATTTGGAAGTCAAGGATAAATCAGAGAATAATTCACCGAAAACAGGCTTGTATTTTTCGGCAAAAATTGTATCAATCTCACAATAATCTTTCTTTGAAATAATGCCGTCCGAGAGCATTTTTCGGGCAATGTTCATAGTGGTCTGAAACAGCATTTCACGTTTGAAATCATCATTGCTCATCTGCATCGCCCCCAAAACGTGCTTTTACATAGCAGGAACGTCCGCAGTATTTTCGATGTTTATTTCCGTATGCCTGAAACAGTTTGCCGCAGCATTCACAACTGTAATTGTAAACCGCTTTTTTGCGGACTTCGTCACGGTGGCTGTTCCACCAGTTCATTCTGCATTTGTCCGAGCAGAATAATTTTGTTCTCGTTCCAATCGGCTGAACGATAGGCTTTCCGCAGCATTTGCAGACCGCTGAAATACTGTCTCCTGTGGTATCCTTAAACCGCCTGTAAAATGATTTCACTGTGTTTATCGACAAATTCAGCCGTTGTGCTATGTCTGAATAAGTTGCCCCGTTTGTGCGAAGCCGAATTACAGCCGATTTTTGTTCTCCTGTCATATTGACACCTCCAACTTTTGATGTGTCTATAGGCAAAAGAAAATTGTGAAATCCGAAGTGGCGGGGAATAAAAAAAATAGCCGTGAGCGTTTGGAATTTCCAAAACACTCACGGCTTGAATTGATTTAACTATTATTGAAGAATATTCTAATATAAGAAAAATGCGGCTGATGACCTGAAAAGGTATCAGCCGCAAACAGATAATTAGTCATATATCATCTGACCTGCTATAATAAGGTTGTAACACTATTCCCAAAAGTGATACAATAGACACAGGATGGCAAAGGAATGGCTAGATATACAATGTAGGCATATCTGTAGGTGTGATAAAAATTATCATCAACTAAACTATTCTCCTGAAAAAACCAAACATTAAATGTACGCCCAGAAACAGAACAGGCGTGAATAAAATTTCGTTACAGAATAGCCGTTCCTAGATGCGTATTCAGTTGCGGTCTCTATTTTCCCCTTAAAGAAAGGATCGACCACTAAGATTTCTCCGTTGTTAGAAATTCCAGTAACCAAAATGTAGCTGCGATAGTTATCTTCTGGTATTGGCGAGAGCCTTAAAATACCTGGGGTATTAGTAGTACCCATTGAAATGATTATCCTGCGTACCTGTTCCTCCTTTGTGTGACCATCAAGAAAAACATAGCTGTTATTGTCGTTGAGCCCCAGTGTTCTTTCGACTGCACCAAAGTTGAAATTTCTTCCGCCAATGCGTGCTATTTCGGACTGAGAATAAGTTATCCCTTTTGACTTTGCCACCATATTTAGGCAAGCCGCCGCAGAGCAGGTCGTGCTCTTTTCAAAATAAGAACACTGCGTTCTTGCCTGTAATGCTTCGTTATAAATAGCCCTTACATTGGTTGAGGTAATCAGCTTTTCCAGACAATCAGCCATATCTATCAGTTCCGTTTTATGCTTCTTATATCTCTTTGTAGAAGCCATTTTGCGGAGATAGGCAACATCGCTGTGAAGACTATCAATGTAACCTTGCACCTGTGAAAGTGTGTCATCGGACAATTCGCCGCCAGCATTCACCCGCTTCCAAATGACCTTCACAATTGTAATGCACCCATTGGCGGGACAATTGAAATACGTGCTGATCGTGGTGTAAAAGGTGCTTGCATTCATCGTTTCTGCATAATCAGAAAGCGAATCATCTATCATGTCGTTTAAGGCAGTTTCAGTGATTGAAAAGGTATTGCCGTCAAATGAAACGTAACTCCATACAGAGATCTTAAAAGGATTGAGGGGGCTCTGCTCAATAAGGTCACAGAAGTTGTATGCCAGTCCCTCGCCATAGGATGCCTTACTTTCGGCTATTAAAGCGTTTCCTGTAAGGTAATAGTTTGTGCACTAGCCTCAACAAAGGGTGTGAAAGCAATTGCTAATGCTGTTGCCAAAACAACAATTCTTTTCATAATGGTCATTATCTTTTCCTCCTGTTTTGTATTCTAAAATGGAATATGATATAATTATCTTGAAAATTAAATCTCATTATTAGGAGCGGTAACGATGAAAAGCAATTATTATTTTAGCTTAAAAAGAATATTCGGAGAAAACAATGCCTATAACTTTTTAAAGTATTATTTTAACTTTGAGTCAGATCCGAAGCTAATTCCTTTACTAGTCAGTACAGATTTTAAAAACAGGCCATCGGATAAAGCAGCAGTATTTGACTATGGAAATACTCTTGTCAAAAGAGATTCCAATTATGACGTTCCACGTTTTTCTCACCCAATAAAGCCCAAAGATCTGCGAACATTCTTTGATATACCATGTAAAGGAAAGGCATCGGCATTTTCTCCCGAACTGTGGATAAGAATAATCGAACACGGAAAAAAGGTGTATCAGCATCTGAAGGAGAATTCGTCAGAGGATATATTCTCCGCGATTGAAAAAAACTGGTACAATGAATTAAAAAATGAGACCGACGATAACAGGACTTGCAAAGCATGGAGAGAAAAGCAGAAAGAAGCTATCGACCAAATCAAATCGGGAGTTCAGAAGAAATTAGCGGAAGAAAAATGGAAATGTGATAATATTATTTTTTGGTCAGAACTTTTGAGGGAAGATTCCTTGTTTTCGTCTATCTTGCTGCATGATAATGCTTTGTGTTTTGCCATTGTAATCTGCCTTGCGCTTATCGGGCATGAACGGCATGCTTTCACACGTTGGATAACGGATCTTATTCACTCAAGAAAATCTGGTCGTGCAGAAGATACTGATGGCTTTCTTACGGTTTTCTCCAATCTAGGCATCCCAGGTAATAATAATGTTTTCATGACACGGAAATGCGACACAAAGAGTCCATCAGTATGGTAACTATTCCAGGAAGTTAAAAATGTCTTGGTGATATGCTATACTGGAACCACTTTTTTTACCCGAAAGTCAATCGATAACACTTCGGAAACATTATTTCATTTGCAACGAAACCCTCTGCTTTCCTTGTCTAGAAACGCACAGGTGACTTTTGTCGTGCTTGATCCTGAAAGCTACGCGGCTGAGGATGCGTCGGAGACGGATTTTTCCATCTTATTGTCAGCTTCTCAGAATTTGCATAATTGCTGACAATCAAATTATCGGTAAATCGTTGCTGTTAATGTTCATACTTAGAGTCAATGTTTAAAATTTGCTAAATAACAAAAATAAGCCGTAAGCGTTCAGAAAACTCCAAACACTTACGGCTTAACTTACTTTAGCATAAATTCCGCAGTGTTAGCCGCTATTTTCGCCAAGAGCAAAATCATTTTTTAATGTTCCAATTTATATCCCATGTGGGAATAATAATCGATAATAGGAACGCCCTTATGAATAAGATAATTACCAACAGCAAGCTCAAGGTCAGGTACAGAATATTTTCTAAAAAGAATATTCGTCTCAGCTTTTGATCTTAACATCTGCGGTGTCAATGGAAATACAAACACAAATGAGCTGTCAAACTTTTCTCCGATTTCTTTTACCAAAGTTCCGCATGATAAATTGTCGTTCCAATTTATGTCACAACTGCTGGCAACAACTGCCAGATGCCCCTTGTCTGTAAATTTAAACCAAAGAAGATCGCTTACCCTTTCAAGTGCAAATTTTGATTTTATAACATTGTATTTGAGGTCGTAACTATCATATTTATTTCTGGTTTTATCCCATTGCGGAGGAAGCCAATTGCTATTATCTCTGATTATTATTCCGTTGTTTCGGATTATATGATTAGCACCATCAAGATTAATAGAATCCAGCGTTATATTCTTATCTTTATAGCCGTTATCCTCCCTGATAAGCTCAAGAAAATCGTTGATGTAGGAATAAACTTTGCCAAATGGAACAGGGTTCAATTTTGCTTGTTCAGCTGCCTTATCATTTCTAGTTCTATCGTTCTGACGATTAACCCCCTTCAGAAGCCATTCCTTCTTCTCTTTATTGAAATAGTAACCATTTTTATCCTGCTCAAAGCATTTTTCTATCGTGATATTCATTTTCTTCCTCCAATAAAAGTATTTTTTAATCCAGATGTTCTTTATTCTCATTCAACAATGAAACTATAAGGACATACGCTTGCCAGCTCCTCATCAGTTTCAAAACTATCATATACAGAATCTATTACTCCGCGATAATCCTCTATATCGAAGTCACTGCGGTATAGCTCATCTGCAGCAGTGCAAAGGGTATTTGAAAATTCGTTTCCAAGCCCGACCATACTAATTTCATGTACCAAACCATCTTCACAGGAAATAAGCAAAATAGTCAAAGGCATACCCATGCCTTTGGGATAGCGGGTTCCTATCTTGTAATCATCTGCCAAATGTGGATTGTATGGGCAGCTTGCCCATCCTAATGTTCCGATATTAAAGCAAAAAAAGATGCAATTACGTATACATATGTGGCCAAAGGAACAAGCTCCACTGATGGTGTAATCCTTCATTTCTTCACTGCTTAGCCGAATGTACAAGGTGGCAAGCTCGTCTGAGAAATCAAACTGGCAACCTGGGGTGCTGTTAACAAACTGTGGGATAACGCCGCCTTTAGAAAAAATCATAACATCTTCTCCTTATATGTAAATAATCTTTTGCCGACTTCAAATGAATAGCGTTACAGCCTTTTCTTCTACACATAGAATTCCTCCATGGTATCAAGGCAAAGACAGGCTAGCTTGCCGTCAAAGCATGCACCGCAGTCGATAAGTATGTTATTGTGGCTTCTGTAGATTTCGTCCTTGCCAGAGATAATGCAAGTGGGGGTATGTCCCCACACAAGATATATGTTCTCATCGTCAATATATTGAAGATCAGGATTATTTCTCCCGAACAAAAGCTCTTCCCAGGTATACTCTCGCAGTTTTTTGTCTTTGCGAAAATTTCCAAGACCTGCATGGCTCAGGATAAAGCTTTTCTCGCCGATATCAATAACCTCGTAAAGCGAAAACTCTCTTAGATAGTCAAGTATATCCTGTCTTTGTTCCTTATCCAACTCACAAAACTGCGAGAATGTGGTTTCTCCGCCATCTGCTATCCAATCCATAAGCTCAATCATCATGTCGTTTGTGAGGTAATTATTGTAATTGTCTTCGGTTATTATTGCAGACAGCTTTGTCATAATATCAAGTGCAAGCAGGTCGTGATTTCCCATTAGCGGAAATACATTGGGTCGCAGCAGTAAATTCTGAAGAAGCTTTATCGGTTCAGACCCCCGGTCTACAAGATCTCCAAGTATAAATAGCTCATCTTTGTTGTTGAAATCAATAAGTTCCAGCATCTGAATAAATTTCTCGTACTCCCCATGAACATCGCTCATAACATAGACCATAATAACCTCACTGCTATATTGGGACTAAGCATCTGCTGACCAAAGGCAGATGCTTAACCTTGTTATTTCTCAGTAATCCTCAGGAAGCAAGAACACAACGTAATCGTTTTCCAGTATTACCCAGAATTTTTTGCGCTTATAAGTAAAGACCTGCATATAATCCGTAATTCCTTCTTCTGCCTTTTCAAGGATCTGGGAAATGCACTCGTAAGCTATCCAGAGAGAAGCGGCTCCAAAAAGATCTGTACAGCTTTGCTTGAAAAACAAATTATTCTTAGCTGTTGTCAGCCAGTTCTCGTCCGCTTCATGGGTTGGCTTCCAATGTTTTAGCTTGCTAAACGCTTCCTGTATTTCGTCTGGCATCGAAGGTTTGTAAATCTGCTGGTACAACGACACCGCCTCAGTAAGAGAAATGTCCTTGTTGTTATAGAGTGAAGCTATTTCGGTCTTAATACACATATGTAAACTCCTTTCGAAAATATGGCTGTTCTGCCGATACGCTTTAATTATACCACACTCCGAAAAAAGCAGATAAACCTACGCAAGTTTCTACGTTATAACCAATTTCAATTCTTTTCTTTTATATATTCTGCACAACCATTGATGCTTAATCTGTACAGAATACTGTCATCTTTTATTATATCTTCTTTTGAGAGCTGTTTCGTGTCAAAATAACCGTTTGCTGTTTCGATTACTCTGAATGCTTCGACCAGCTTTAATCCGACCAGTGTTTTTAGTCCTGCGACAATGCCTGACTTTGTATAGCTTGTGTTTAGATTTTGCCCACATTCATAGAGCATAGACAAATCCACAGAACGACCAGGCAGATAGTCAACAGATTTATTCTTCATCGACTCCACGTTCACCTTAAGAATACCCGTCATATATTTTACAAGCGGAGTATCTTTATTTTTATCAGTGATATAAAGCTTCAACTTTTCGGAATAATTTTTGTAATCCCTGACAAGCATATTGAAAACTCTTTTGGCATTCAGAGTTGAACTATCTTGATTAATTTTAGTACAGAGTATTTCAACATCATCGAATACTGCAATATTCAAAGCTTCAATTCTTGCTTTTTCTATGCCTTTTTTCAAATGCTTCCAATTGCCTATGACGGTATTGGATACAGTTGTGTCGCCTTTGGCAAGAACTGTATCTTGCTCTATTTCCTCATTGGTTCTGCTGTTTAAATATTTAAGAAGTTTTTCGCAATCGAATAAAATCATATCGTGTTCCCTCCGCTATAAAAATTATAATTCGTATTATTTTATCTATTATGTTAATAATCACCTGCCATTGCTGACAGATGCCGAAGAAATATTTTGTTGTGCTATATAAACTTTTTTTCATCACACGAGTATAATCTCGCTTTGCGTTAAAAACCGCATTAACGTATACCGTGTTTTCTTCTTTGGCATAATAATAAAACATAAGGTAATTATCGTGAACAAGAAAACGATATCCATTGCTTACAAGAACTCTGTCTTTTGGAAGAGAACCGCTTTCCAGCAGTATTTCAAGATTTTTTGCATTTTTCTCTTAGCTTGTTTACAAAGCGTATCGCTATATTCTTATCCTTTGACTGATTTGCTATATAAAAAGCTATATCACGAAGATCTGCTTCTACCGTATCGGTAAATATTACTCTGCAATTCATACGTCAAGGTTCTCTAGATCGCTTACCAAATCGCTGAATACATCATTAGCATTATGAACTCTTTCAGGCTTTATATCGTCCACGAGTGCGTTTCGTTCAAGAAAATTTATGCGCTCCGAACCGAAGCCAAGCGTTACAATTCCCGCTTCAAGCAGGCGGGGCAGGAGCGCCTGTAGGTACACAGCTTCAATGCGACACAAAATTTTAGTTTCGTTGCACACATCGCTTTGCTGGCGGTTGCTTGCGCTGCCATTGTCACTAAAACCGACCGCTCTTACCGAAGCCTTAAATCCGCGAAACGAACGGCTTAGCGGTTGGAATTTCATATTTTTCAACGATTCCAGCTTTTTCGGGCTGTGGTCGGCTTTGCTGTGCCCTTTTCCTTGTTTTGAGCTTTTAAAAGCTCTATCGTGTGTTAGATTTCGTTTTGTGGCTTGGTGTTTTACTCTTGGCTACGCAATGTTAATATGCTCTGCGTTTATTATATCATGACCGCAAGGGCATGATATAATTCGCCGATATGCGCGCAGTGAGCCAACGGCGAACGAATGCGCAAGGCAATTGAAATAACATATAATAAACGTTTGCGTTTATTATATCATATATCGCAATTTTCGTCAATGTTTGTTTTTTAGTTTCGCCAAAATTCAGACAAAAGGAATCGCCAGAGCTGCGAAAAAATCTCTGCAAATTCAAAAACTGTGATAAAACTTTGTAATTTGAGCGACCGAAAAAAGTCACTCTGATTTTTCACAGACTTTTTTAGAAGGGTTGTTGATGAAATTTATTTCCCAACCAAGTCTATGGACTTCATTATACTAGGCTGGACGCGGGTTTATTGAGCGGATACCTTGCTTAGCGTTCGGACATTGAGTCGCAGCAAATATACAAAGGCACCCGTTTTCTGATATGCCCCCAAAGTTTAGACAAAAAATGTATTAAATATTTTGAGAATGAGTTCGGTATTGCACTGGGCTCATTCCTTTTAGTTTAAGAGAAATTCTTTCGTTGTTGTAGTAATGAATGTATTTCTTCAATTCATCAATGAAAGCGTTAACGCTTTCGAATTTTTCGCCGTAAAACATTTCAACTTTAAGCCTGCCAAAGAAGTTTTCCATTGCTCCGTTGTCCATACAGTTTCCTTTTCTGGACATACTTTGCTTAATGTTGTGTTCAGCTAATAGGCGTTGGTATTCTGCGTGCTGGTACTGCCAACCTTGATCCGAATGAAACAATGGGGTGGCATCATTAGGCAGCTTATCAAACAAACCATCGAGCATTTTTCTAACTTGTTCCATATTAGGACTTAATGAAACGGAGTAGGAAATAACTTCTCGG
>CAZDUQ010000028.1:0-11590 GCA_964508665.1 uncultured Oscillospiraceae bacterium
CCTTAGCTCAGTCGGTAGAGCACGCGGCTGTTAACCGCGGTGTCGTAGGTTCGAGCCCTACAGGGGGAGCCAGAAAAGTCCCTTTTGTCCCAGACAAAAGGGACTTTTTTATAAGTTACCGAAAACGCAAGGCCTGAACGACAAGTATGACAGACAAGGATGCAAAGGAGCTGTTTCTTATGAAGATCCGACATGCGAATGCAAATGATCTGGATGCCATCGCAGCGGTGGAGGCCCAATGCTTTCCTGCGGCGGAGGCCGCAACGCGGGCGTCCATCCGGGACAGGCTGGCGGCCTTTCCCCAGCATTTCTGGCTGCTGGAGGACGGAGAGACGCTGGTGGGCTTTGTCAACGGCATGGCCACCGATCTGCCAGATCTGCGGGACGAGATGTATGAGGACGCGTCCATGCACGACCCCAACGGCGCGTGGCAGATGATCTTTGGCGTGGACACGATCCCCGCTTACCGGCGGCAGGGCTGCGCCGGGCGCATTCTGGAGCAGGTTATCGCCGACACCCTCAGGGCGGGGCGGCAGGGGCTGGTGCTTACCTGCAAGGAGCATCTGGTGCACTTCTATGCCAAATTCGGCTTTGTCAGCGAGGGCGTATCCGGCTCGACCCATGGCGGCGTGCAGTGGTATCAGATGCGGCTGCGGTTCTGACCGACGCTTAAAATAAAAGATCCGACCTGTGAAGAAAACACAGGTCGGATCTTTTCCTTTCGGATCGGATCAAGCTTGGTCTGTTGCCGCATCTTCTGCCAACGACCGCAGATCGTCGTCTGCCAGAGCTGCGTCCAGCAGGGCCAGCAGGCCGGTGTCCTCCCGGTCGGGGGACAGCTGGGCGAACAGATCGGGCCGCCGTTCCCGGGTCAGGTACAGCGCCTGCATCCGCCGCCATTTGCGGATGTTTTCGTGGTTGCCGGAAAGCAGCACCTGAGGCACCGGTCGGCCGCGCCAGACCTCCGGCCGAGTGTATTGGGGATATTCCAGCAGACCGTTCCAGTGGCTCTCATCCTCAAAGCTGGCCGTTTCGGCCAGTACGCCGGGCACCATTCGGCAGACGGCGTCGGTGATGACCATGGCGGCCAGCTCGCCGCCGGTGAGGACAAAATCGCCGATGGACAGCTCCTCATCCACGCATTCCACTACGAAACGGTGATCCACCCCTTCGTAGTGGCCGCATACAAGAATGATGTGCTCCCGGGTCAGCAGCTCTCGGGCCTTTTGCTGGTCGAACCGGGTACCGGCGGGGCTCATCAGGATGGTGTGTACCGGTTTGCCCCCCTTCACATCCTCCAGACAGCGTGCCATGGGCTCGCACTGCATCACCATGCCCTGTCCGCCGCCGTAGGGATAATCGTCGGTACGGCGGCGCCTGTCGGTGGAGTAATCCCGGATGTGGTGACAGCGGATATCCAGCAGCCCGGCCTGACGGCCCCGGCCGATGATGCTCTCGCTGAGGGCGTGCTCCACCATTTCGGGGAACAGGGTCAGAATGTCAATTCTCATGGGGCAGCATCCCTTCGATGGTGCGCAGGGTCAGCACACGGTTTTCCAGATCCACCCTCTGATGGAAGGGCGGGACGGCGGGGATCAGGGCCTCCTGTCCGGCGCAGTCGATGACATACACCAGTGAGGCGGGACGTTCCAGCACCTCTTTGAGCGTGCCGATGACAGCTTCCTTCCGCAGATCATAGACCGAAAAGCCGTAAAGATCCTGATACAGGTACTCGCCCTTCTTCAGTTTCAAATCAGAGCGGGGGACGGTGATGGCCTTACCCTTCAAAAGCATGGCCTGCTCCACCGTTTCCACTCCCTCCAGCGTCAGCAGGACGAAGGCGCCGTGCTCCCGCACCTGCCGGATGGTGTAGTCGCTGCCGCCCACGGTGATCCGCCGGACTTTTTTGAAAAAGCCCTCGTCACAGTAGTTTTCGGCCTTGAGCTCGCCACGGACGCCGTGGGTGTTCAGGATCCTGCCGCATTCCAAAATATCCAAAAGGCGCTTCCTCCTATTTCAACAATTTTTCCATCAGGTCGCAGGCGCGGGGCACCAGCAGGCCAGTGGACTGTGCCATATGCTCCGTAAAGATCACGCTGCCGTTGTTCACCGGGTGCCTGCTGGAATACAGCGCAAAGGGCACCGGATCGCTCACATGGGTCAGCAGGGCCAGCGGGGTGGGATGGTCGGGCATCACCAGCACGGAATAGTCCTCGCCGCAGCTGTGGAGATAGTCCAGCACGGGGCCGATGACCTTGCGGTCGATGTCCTGGATGCAGCCGATCTTTTCCTTCAGCTGGCCGTGGTGACCGCACTCGTCCGGGCCTTCCATGTGGATATAAACAAATTCATGCCCCTCACGCAGTGCCTTGATGCAGGCCCGGGCCTTGGCATCGAAATCGGTCTCATAGGTGCCGGTGATGACGCCGTCTACCGGCAGCACCTCCAGCCCGGCACACAGGCCGATGCCCCGGATCAGATCTACGGCGGAAATGACACCGCCCTTTTTCACGCCGAACTTTTCGGCAAAGGACGTCAGAGCGGGCTTGCGTCCCTCGCCCCAGAACCACAGGCAGTTGGCAGGATTTTTGCCCTCCGCCACCCGCTTTTGGTTGATGGGATGATCCTTCAGCACCGAGTAGGAATATTTCATCATGTCCAGCAGCAGCTTTGCGTTTTCTCCCTGCGGCAGATGCTCCCGCACAGGCTTTTGGGAGATGTCATGGGGCGGGGTGAGCTGGGCGCCGGTGGCGGCGTCCCGCAGCACCAGACAGTGCCGGTAGCTGATGCCGGGGTAGAGCTCCACCCGGTCGGTACGGAACGCCTTGTCCATGGCCTGGATCAGCTGACGGGACTCCTCACTGGAGATCTCACCGGCGCTGTAGTCGGCCATCACGCAGTCCTCCAACACATCCGAGCCGGACAGGGTGACGGTATTGCAGCGATAGGCCACATCGCCGGGGTTCAGGGTGATGCCCATGTTGACGGCCTCCAGCGGAGAACGGCCGGTGTAATAGACCAGCGGGTCATAGCCGAAAACCGACAGGTTGGCATTGTCCGAGCCGGGCTTCATGCCCTGCGGCACCGTGCGGGCCAGGCCGAACACGCCGTTTTGGGCGATGCGATCCATGTTGGGGTGGTTGGCCACATCCAGCGGTGTTTTTCCCCCAAGGGCCTCCACCGGATAGTCCGCCATGCCATCGCAAAGGAACACAACGGATTTCATCAGGGTACCTCCTCCCGGATCATTTCGTCAGCCAGGACAGCACTTCCTGTCCCATGGCCTCTTTTTCGATCACCGCTTCAAAGCGGGGCTGGTTGGTCTTCAGCGTCTTCAGCGGCGCGGGAGCCGGCTGGCAGGAGACGATCTCCATGGCCTCCAGCATCTGGAAGTCATCTCCCTGGAAGTCCAGATCCATGGCCGGCAGGATGGCGGGCGCGAATTTGAAGGGGGAGGCGGTGGACACCACCACGCAGGGGGTGCTGTCGCCGGAGTCCTTGCGGTACTGCTCCAGGGCGTTGATCGCTACGCCGGTGTGGGGGTCGCACAGATAGCTGTTGGCAAACCAGGTGTCGTGGACGGTGATCTCGGTCTGGGCATTGTCGCAGCAGTAGCCCACGAAGCCCTCCTCCCGCAGCTTCTTCAGAAGTTGCGGGCCGACCTCGTATTTGCCGTGCTTTTTCAGCTGCTCCATCCAGACCCGCACCTGGGCGTCGTCGCCGTCGGTCAGCAGGAACAGAAGCCGCTCCAGGTTGGAGGAGATCAGGATGTCCATGCTGGGGGAGGTGGTGAGATGGAAGGGTCGATTGGCACTGTAGACGCCGGTGCGCAGGAACTGGGTGAGCACATTGTTTTCATTGGAGGCGCAGATCAGCTTGCTCACCGGCAGACCGGCGCGCTTTGCCAGATAGCCCGCCAGAATATCCCCAAAGTTGCCGGTGGGGACGCAGAAGTTCACCTTGTCACCGGGCCGGATGGCGCCCTGCTTCAGCAGGCGGGAATAGGCCCAGAAATAGTAGGCCACCTGAGGCGCCAGCCGTCCCCAGTTGATGGAGTTGGCCGAGGACAGCATCACGCCCCGCTCCTCCAGTCGGGCAGCGACTTCGGCATCGGTAAAGATGGCCTTTACGCCGTTCTGGGTGTCGTCAAAATTGCCCCGGACGGCAAAGACCTGCACATTGTCCCCCGTCTGGGTGATCATTTGCAGCCGCTGCATCTCAGAGGTGCCGCCGTGGGGATAGAAAACGCAGATCTTCGTCCCCTCCACATCGGCAAAGCCCTCCAGCGCGGCCTTGCCGGTATCGCCGGAGGTAGCCACCAGAATGGCCACCGTCTTGTCCGAACCGCACTTTCCAGCGGCGGCGGGCAGCAGCCGGGGCAGCATTTGCAGGGCAAAATCCTTAAAGGCGCAGGTGGGGCCGTGCCAAAGCTCCAGACTCCAGGTGTTGTCCCGGAACTTTCGGACGGGGGCGATCTCAGGCGTGTCGAACTGGGCGCCGTAGGCGGCGTCCACAAAGGAAGAAAGCTCCTCGGCGGTGTAGTCGGGCAAATAGGGCGCCAGCACGGTGCGGGCTACCTGACGGTAATCCCAGTCGGCCATGGCGGCGATCTGCTCAGAAGCAAAGGCGGGCAGGCTCACCGGCAGGAACAGGCCGCCCTCCTGAGAAAGGCCCTGCAAAATGGCATGGGCGGAGGTGACCCGAAGGTCACGGTTTCTGGTACTGCAAAATTCCATTTGGAAAGACCTCCTGTAACCGCGCAGAGCGCGGAAAAAATCCTTATGCTTTATCATACCAAAGGATGCGTTGTTTGTCCACAGGTCTGAAACGGTTTTTCGTTGCTTTTTCGCTATTCTGTGGTATAATTGCCTGTAATAACACCTTTTGCAAAAGGTGATGACAAAGTCCCGAACCGAGGGCGCCGTCTGCGGCCAACGCGGACAGAAGGCAGGAATCATGGAAAAAAATCTGACGATGCTCACCGACTTTTATCAGCTGACCATGGCAAACGGCTATTTTGAAAACGGCATGGCCGATACCATCGCTTATTTTGATATGTTCTTCCGCAAGGTGCCCGATGGCGGCGGCTACGCTATCATGGCCGGTGTGGAGCAGCTGGTGGAGTATCTGAAGAATCTGCACTTCACCGAGGCGGATCTGGCCTATCTGGAGGGACGGGGCTGCTTTTCAAAGGGCTTTCTGGAGTATCTTCGCAATTTTGAGTTTCAGTGCGATGTGTGGGCCGTGCCCGAGGGCGAGATCATCTTCCCCGGAGAGCCCATCGTCACCGTCCGCGGCCCCATCATCCAGGCTCAATTCATCGAGACCATGGTGCTGCTGTCCATCAACCATCAGAGCCTGATCGCCACAAAGGCCAGCCGCATGGTGCGGGCGGCCCAGGGTCGGGCGGTGATGGAGTTCGGCTCCCGCCGGGCACAGGGGGCGGACGGCGCCGTGCTGGGCGCACGGGCTGCCTATATCGCCGGCGCGGCCGGGACGGCCTGTGTGCTGTCCGACCGGGATCACGGCGTCCCCGCGCTGGGCACCATGGCACACAGCTGGGTGCAGTCCTTTGACAGCGAATACGAGGCCTTTGCCGCCTATGCCCGCACCTATCCCGATGCCTGCACCGTGCTGGTGGATACCTATAACGTGCTGCGCTCCGGTGTGCCCAACGCCATCCGGGTGGCAAAAGAGGTGCTGGAGCCCATGGGCTACCGGATGAAGGGCGTGCGCATCGATTCGGGGGATATCGCTTACCTGAGCATCCAGACCCGCAAAATGCTGGACGAGGCCGGGATGCAGGACTGCGGCATCGTGGTATCCAACTCGCTGGATGAGTTTCTGGTGCGGGATCTGCTGCAGCAGGGGGCGCAGATCAACTCCTTCGGCATCGGCGAGCGGCTGATCACCGCCAAGAGCGCGCCGGTCTTCGGCGGCGTTTACAAGCTGGTGGCCGTGGAGGACAAGGCGGGCGGCATCATCCCCAAGATCAAGATCTCTGAAAATGTGGACAAGATCACCAACCCACACTTCAAGCAGGTGTGGCGGTTTATCGATAAAAAGGACGGCAAGTACCGCTCCGATGTGCTGACGCTGCGGGACGAGGTCATCGACGACAGCAAGCCCTATCTGCTGTTTGACCCCAATCACACCTGGAAGCGCCATGTTGTCACCGATTACGAGGCCAGGCCCCTGCAGGTGCAGCTGTTTGACAGGGGAACCTGCGTACACAAGCCCCGGGATATCGAAGAGATCCGGAGCTATTGCAGGGAATGCCAGCAGCGCATCTGGGCGGCGGTCTCCCGGTTTGAAAATCCCCATCCCTATTATGTGGATCTGTCCCAGCAGCTGTGGGACATCAAGCAGCAGCTGCTGATGGAAAACAGCAAGTGACCAAACGCATCCATATCTGACACCATACACATCACACAACGAGAGGAGCATTTTTTATGGAATGGAAAGACCTGATCCAGACCCGACGGTCCTGCCGGGAGTATCTCGGCGGACAGATCACCACCGCAGAGCTGAAGACGATCCTCCAGGCTGCCTGCGCCGCCCCTGTCGCCCGGGGACAGTATGAGAATTTGCAGCTCACCGTGGTGCAGGATCCCGCCATGCTGCGACAGATCGACGATGCCGTCCGGCGGGCGGCGGGGGATGCCTCCATCTCCTGCACCCGCGGCGCGCCCACCGTCATCCTGATCTCCGCCCGGGAGCAGGAGGGGCAGATCTCGCCCATGATGGTGGCCAGCGCCGCCTGCGTCATGGAAAATATGCACCTGGCCGCCGTTGATCTGGGGCTGGGCAGTGTCTGTCTGGGCAGCATCCAGATGGCCACCAGCAACCTGGAGGTCATGTATAAGCTGGAGCTGCAGGATGGCTTCTGGCCGGTGCTGGCGCTGGGCGTGGGCGATACCGCGCAGGCAGCCGAAAAGCGCACCATTCCCATGACGAAGATCTTCACCAACATCCTGGAGCCGGAGGAGCAGGACAGCTGAGGGAAGACAGCCGGCCTCCACGACCGTGAAACAGAAAGATCCGACCTGTGCATTACAGGCCGGATCTTTTTTGCATGGTTCTGCGGAGTTACTCCAAAATCAGCTCCTCCAGCGGGCGCTTGGGGACATAGTGGATGTCCTGTTCGTCCCGGTAATAGTGGTGGCTCTGGCCCGGAGCCAGCTCGGTGAGGACGATGGTCTCGTCCGGCTTGCCCAGGGCGATCACCAGCACCGGGCGGTACCGGTCGGGCAGACGCAGTGCCTCCCGCACCCGCTCGGGGCTGAAATTGCCGATCATACAGCCGCCAAGGCCCATCTCGGTGGCACGCAGCAGGATGGTCTGGGCGCAGATACCCACATCCTTCCAGAAGCGCTCCACGCCGGGGCCGATCTGGGTGTCATAGCAGATGACGAGAAAGCCGGTGGGACAGTGGCCCGGATGGGGCAGGGTCATCCCGGGCAGGTCGCGGGCCCAGCCGGTGCAGGGCTGCAGGGCGGCGCAGCCCTCCTTTGTATAGACCGGCACATACTTGAAGGCCTGAAAGTTCTGGGAGAAGGGGGCATAGCGGGTGCAGTCCACCATATCCAGCAGCTGCTCCCGGGTGAGACGGACGCTTTCATCATAGCCGCGATAGCTGCGGTTGCGCTTCAGCAGGTCTTTTAACATGGGTCGTTCCTCCGTTTCAATCATGGATCTGCCAGTCGATGGGGGACTGGCCGTTGGCAGTGAGAAATTCGTTGGTCTGGGAAAAATGCCTGCATCCGAAGAAGCCGTTGTAGGCCGACAGGGGACTGGGGTGGGCGGCCTCCAGCACCAGATGGTTCATCCCCCGGATCAGCGGCAGCTTCTGCCGGGCGTTGCCGCCCCACAGCAGAAAGACCATGGGCTTTTGCCGCTCATCCAGATGACGGATGATGGCATCGGTAAAGGCCTCCCAACCACGATTTTTGTGGGAGTTGGGCTGCCCCTCCCGCACGGTGAGCACCGTGTTCAGCAGCAGTACCCCCTGCTGCGCCCATTCCAGCAGACAGCCGTGAGAGGGGATGTCGCAGCCAATGTCCTCCCGCAGCTCCTTGTACATATTTTGCAGGGAGGGGGGCACCTTGACGCCCTTGCGCACCGAAAAGGCATAGCCGTGGGCCTGACCGGGGCCGTGGTAGGGATCCTGCCCCAGCAGCACCACCTTCACATCCGGAAAATCCGTGGTGCGCAGCGCGTTGAAAAGCTCCTCCCGGGGCGGGTACACCGGCCCCTGGGCGTACTCCTCCTGTAAAAAATCCTGTAACCGGCGGAAGCTCTCGCTTTCCAGCTTGGTGTGTAAAATGCTGTCCCATTGGTTCCCGAAATGCTCCATCGCGCGTGTCCTCCTGCCGCCGTTTTTTTCAGTATACCACATCCGGCTGCCGGAGAAAAGAAATTTTCTGTTTATTTTCTGTCACAGGCATGGAATTCCCGGCATAAATATGGTATACTATCAGAAAAATTAGCAGATATTTCATCTTCAGAATAGAGGAGGCATTTTTATGGCATTGTTAGACAAGATCACTGCGGCGGCCAAGTCGGCTAAGGAGTCGGCCAATACCGCTATCGAGATCGGCAAGCTGAACATGAAGATCAAGACCGAAAATGATAACATCGAGCTGTTCAAGACCCAAATCGGCGATCTGCTGTGGGCGCGGTTTCAGGAGGGACAGCTGGATGATCCCCAGGTGACCGCCCTGTGCGAGAGCATCGCGGCGGCCAATGCCGCCATCGAGACGCTGCAAAAGCAGGTGGAGGAGCTGAAGGCTCCCGTCGAGCCGGCGGAGGAGCCTGTGCCAGCCGCAGAGGAGGAGCCGGCCCCCATCCTGGAGCGTCACTGCACCCAGTGCGGTGCAGTGGTGGAGGAAGAGGCCCGCTTTTGCAGCAGCTGCGGCGCCAATTTGCAGTGAACGCGCCCCGGATGACCGGGACGGAGGACAAAACGATCCGCGGCGGAGGCTGGCTTCCGCCGCATTTTTTCAAGGAGGCGCAGGCTTATGATAACTTTTCTCGTGCGGCTGCTCATCCCCGGGTATGAGCAGGTCAACGATCCCGCTGTTCGACGGAAATACGGCGTGCTGTGCGGCGGTGTGGGCATCGCGCTCAATGTGCTGCTGTTCCTGGGAAAGCTGTTCGCCGGGACACTCAGCGGCTCCATCGCTATCACGGCGGATGCCTTTAACAACCTGTCGGACGCCGGCTCCAGTCTGGTGACCATTCTGGGCTTCAAGCTGGCGGGACAGAAGCCCGACCCGGATCACCCCTTCGGCCACGGGCGGATGGAGTATCTGTCCGGGCTGGTGGTGTCCATGCTGATTCTGCTGATGGGCTTCGAGCTGCTGAAGAGCTCGGTGGAAAAGATCCTTCACCCGGAGGCGGTGGCCTTCAGCTGGCTGTCCATCGCCATTCTGGCGGCGGGTATCGCCTGCAAGCTGTATATGTCCCGCTATAATCGTGCAATGGGAGAGAAGCTCCACTCTGCCGCCATGAAGGCAACTGCCGCCGACAGTCTGAGCGACAGCATCTCCACGGCAGCCGTACTGCTGGCCGCGCTGGCGGAGCACTTCTTCCACTGGAGCATCGATGGCTGGGTGGGTCTGGCAGTGGCGCTGTTCATTTTGTATGCCGGGTGCAACGCCGCGAAGGACACCATCGACCCGCTGCTGGGTCAGGCACCCGATCCGGCTTTTGTGCGGGAGGTGGAGGCCGCCGTGCTGGGCTTTGCGCCCATCCAGTCCATCCACGATATGATTATTCATGACTACGGCCCGGGGCGGATGATGATCTCCCTTCACGCCGAGGTGCCAGCCGATGGCGACCTGCTGTCCATGCACGACACCATCGACCTGGCGGAGCAGACTCTGCGGGATCGCTTCGGCTGCGATGCCATCATCCACATGGATCCCATCGTCACCAATGACGAGCACGTGGTGCAGATGCGGTCGAAAATGGCCCAGCTGGTGCAGGTGCTGGATCCCCGGATCACTGTACACGACTTCCGGATGGTCACCGGGCCCACCCACACCAATCTGATCTTTGATGTGGCCTGCCCCTTTGATCTGAAGCTCACCGACGGAGAGATCCGGCGGCAGATCACCGCCATGGTGGAGCTGCTGGAGGGCAGCTACAAGGCCGTGGTGACGGTGGATCGCATCTACGCGGACAGAAACGCTACATAACGGCAGAAAGGGGAAGGATACATGAAGCGGGAGCTGGATATCATCGGCGCCCAGATGGATCTGGGCGCTTCCAAACGGGGCGTGGCTATGGGCCCCATGGCCATCCGCTACGGCGGCCTGCGGGAGGGGCTGGAAAAGCTGGGCTTTTCGGTCCACGACCGGGGAGACATCATTCCGTTGCCGGAGGGAAAGAGCCTGCCCGATCTGCGGTATTACGAGCAGGTGGTGGATGTGGATCGTCGGCTGTATGAGCAGGTAACGGCCAGTCTGGAGCGGGGGCATTTTCCCATTGCGCTGGGGGGCGACCACAGCATCGCTGCCGGAAGCATCGCGGCGGTGTCCAGGCATTATCAGGCCCGGGGCGGCATCGGCGTCATCTGGATCGACGCCCACGGCGACTGGAACGATCGGGCCACCAGTCCCACCGGCAATATGCACGGGATGCCTTTTTCGGCGGTGTGCGGTTGGGGGCCCGACTGCATGGTGAATTTCGGCCAGGGGCCGGCCTTTGTGGATGTGAAGCACTGCGTTCAGATCGGCGGCCGGGATATCGACGATCAGGAGCGCCTGCGGATGAAGGAGGCGGGGGTCACGGTGTTCCCTATCAATGTGATCGACAAGCTGGGCATGGACGAGGTGATGCGCCAGGCGCTGGCTGTGGCCGGCAACGGCACCGCCGGTATCCACCTGAGCTTTGATGTGGACGCCATCACGCCGGAGGCGGCGCCGGGCACCGGAACGGTGGTGCACAGCGGCCTCACCGTGCGGGAGGCATTTCTGGCGGTGGAGACGCTGGCGGAGAGCGGCCTGCTGGTGAGCATGGACATGGTGGAGGTCAATCCCATTCTGGATGAGCGCAACAAGACCGGCATCCTGGCCTCCGAGCTGTTGCAGTCGGCGCTGGGCAAGGTGGTCTATTGAGACGGAAGCTGCGGGCACGATGTGTTCCTTTCGTGGCGGCTCTCGCCCCCGCCCCCGCGATGCGGTTTCGAATCGGATAGAAAGGCCGCCGATCCGACCGGTTTGCACAAACGAAAAAGCACCTGCCATCGGGTAGCTTCCAATAAGACAGTATGAAGGAATACTGACATAGGGTAGCTGCCGTACAGGGTGCGACAACAAAAATTGGCGATACTTGGTTTTATCAACCAGGTATCGCCTTTTTCTATCTTTAACGAACTTAATTTGGAGGTAAACAAAATGCAGGAATTAACATATACCCGTTGCGGAGACTATTTCGTGCCCAATATCAACTTGCCGAATGAAAGCAGGTCTATCGGCAGATGGGGGTGGATGCACAGAGATTACATTAGGGAATATCGACCTGTTTATTGAAAATAAATTGGTTATCCCGAAAAAGCCTTGATTTACAAGCATTTTAAGAGGAT
>CAZDUQ010000029.1:0-11538 GCA_964508665.1 uncultured Oscillospiraceae bacterium
TCTCCCCCATTCTTCCATAAAAACGACTGAATCTTGCAATAAAAGAAAGGATCCTTCCCTATGACTACCTTCCGTTCCTTTGATGAAAACGGCAATATGATCCGCTCCGGCCGGGCCTGTACCGGCGTCCATGGCGTGGTCTCCGCCGGTCGGGCAGAAGCCGCCCAGATCGGCCGGGACATCCTTGCCCAGGGCGGCAACGCCATCGACGCGGCTGTCGCCGTGGCCTTTGCCATGGGCGTTTGCGAGCCCAACGCCAGCGGCATCGGCGGCGGCGGCTTTATGCTGCTGCGGGATGGCAAGACCGGCAAGTCGGTCTTCCTGGACTTCCGCGAGACCGCCCCCAAACAGGCCACTCCCGCCATGTTCACCCCCAAGGCCCCCGGCAGCAACGAGGATGTGGAAAGCCGCAATATGTACGGCGGTATGTCGGTGGCCACTCCCGGCGATGTGGCCGGTCTGCTGTACGCGCTGGAGCACTACGGCACCATGACCCCCGCCCAGGTGATCTCTCCCGCCGCCCGTCTGGCCCGGGAGGGCTATGTGGTCACCCCCCTGCTCCATGGCGACATGGCCGAGCACCGGGAGCAGCTGCTGCAATATGGCGACGGCTGGAAGATCTATCTCAAGGACGGCCAGCCCTGGCCGGTGGGCAGCATCATCCGCAACCCCGACCTGGCCGACACGCTGGACAAGATCGCCCAGGGCGGCAAGGACGCCTTCTACAAGGGGGACATCGCCGACCGCATCATCGCTCAGGTGGAAAAGGACGGCGGTCTGCTGACCCACGCCGATCTGGAGAGCTTCTCCGTCCGTGTGCTGGAGCCCGTCCGCGCCACCTACCGGGGCTACGAGCTGCTGTCCTCTCCCCCGCCCTCCTCCGGCGGCACCCATGTGGCCCAGATCCTCAATGTGCTGGAAAACTTCGATGTGGCCTCGCTGGAGGTCAACAGCCCGGAGTACCTGCATCTGTTCTCCGAGGTGTTCAAGATCTGCTACGCCGACCGGGCCAAATACATGGGCGACCCCAACTTCGTCAAGGTCCCGCTGGAGGGCCTGCTGAGCAAGGACTATGCCCGGGAGCTGGCAAAGCGGGTGGATCTGACAAAGGCCCAGCCGCCCCTGCCCGGCGACCCCTGGCAGCACGAGAGCATGTCCACCACCCACTTCTCCATCGCCGATGACCAGGGCAATCTGGTGGCCGTCACCCGCACCATCAATCACTTCTTCGGCTCCTGCGTGGTGCCGGAGGGCACCGGCTTCCTGCTGAACGACGAGATGGAGGATTTCTCCATCGATCCCGCCTCGGCCAACGCCGTCTGCGGCGGCAAGATCCCCCTGTCCTGTATGTCCCCCACCTTTTTGCTGAAGGACGGCAAGCCCTTTGCCGTGCTGGGCAGCCCCGGCGGCATCCGCATCATCTCCTCTGTGGTGCAGGTGATCTCCAAGCTCATCGACCACGGTATGTCGCTGGAGGATGCCATCGGCTCCCCCCGCATCGGCGACGATCAGACCGACCTGCTGATCTATGAAAGCCGCATCGCCCCCGAGACCATCGAAAAGCTGAAGGCCATGGGCCATCCGGTGTTTGCCTACGATGACTGGAACCGCATCATGGGCAGCGTCAACGGCTGCGCCATCCTGCCCGACGGCACGCTGGCCGGTGCCGCCGATCCCCGGCGGGACGGTCTGGCCGTGGGCTTCTGAGTCATGCGTCCGCTGCTGTGGGCCCTGTCGGGGCTCATTCTGCTGCTCTGCCTTTATTTTCTGCTGTGCGCCCTGCTGGTGCGCAAATTCCTCCACCGGAGGGATTACGATTTCCGGCGCCACTGTCGGCAGCTGGAGCACGGCCCTCTGGCCCCCTGGCGGGAGGACATCCTGCGGGGCCACCGGTGGCTGACGGAGCAGCCGGGGGAGGATGTGTATCTGCAAAGCTTTGACGGTCTGCGGCTGCACGCCCGCTGTCTCACCCAGTCCGGCCCCTCCCGGGGCACCATCCTGCTGGCCCACGGCTTCCAGAGCAGCGGCGAGTGGGATTTCGGCTGCATTTTGGAGCCCTATTTCCAGATGGGCTTTGACCTGCTGCTTATCGACCAGCGGGCCCACCTGCAAAGTCAGGGGCGCTATCTCACCATGGGTGTGCGGGAGAGCCGGGACATTGCCGACTGGTGCCGCTGGCTGGCGGCCCGCCGGGGCCCCGATCACCGGATCGTGCTGGACGGCATCTCCATGGGTGCCACCTCGGTGCTGCTGGCTGCGGGAAGCGACCTGCCGGACAACGTGGTGGGCGTCATCGCCGACTGTCCCTTCACCGCCCCAAGGGAGATCTTTGAAAGCGTCATGGCCCAGCTGCATCTGCCCCGGTTTCTGCTGTGGGGCGCGGGCCTGTGGTGCCGGGTGCTGGCGGGCTTTTCCATCGATGGCGGCTCCACCGTGGAATCGCTGAAAAAATGCACCCTGCCCCTGCTGATGGCCCACGGGGAGGCCGACGATTTTGTCCCCTGCTCCATGGGAAAGGCCAGCTTCGCGGCGGCCGCCTCTGCCGACAAGCAGCTGCTGACGGTGCCCGGCGCGGGCCACGGCATGAGCTATCTGGTGGACCGCCCCCGGGTTCATGCCGCCCTCACCGCCTTTCTGGATCGACTGTGCCCCGGCGTGGGAGATCCCCCCAATCTCTGACCTTTCATCAACCGATTTTTGGCATTCCTTTCACAGCAAAAAGCCGTGCGGGCACTTCTGTGCCGCACGGCTTCTTTTTTCCGGAAATCGGAATGTGAAAACCGGCCAGAAAGCTGGAGTACACTCCAGACCCTGGTTTTTGCAGGTGCAAATTCGCGAAAACGGGAGGGGAAAAGGTCAAACGCAAGGGGTAAAAATTCGCATTTTCGTCGCTGACTTTCGCGCGCTAAAGCGTCTCCGACAGCTCCCGATACAGGCCGCTGACATAGCCGATCAGGGCCTCTTTGTTGGCCGGGAGCCAGCTCAGCAGCCGCTCCAGCGCCGCCAGCGCGTATTGATAAGTGGCCTGATCCACCTCTCCGGCGGCCAGCGCGGCCTCCAGCTCGTCCCTGTCCAGCATGGTCAGGCGGCGGTCGGATGACACCACCACATCCAGAAACAGATCGGTAAAAACCGGGTCATCGGGGTCATCAAACCGGGGCGGGAGGCAAATATCCAGATAAATTTGCAAAAATCGGCCTTTTTCGTCAAACATGGCGGTGAGCCAATAGGGCTGCTCTTCACAGGCCACCTGCACCCAGCAATAGCCGGCGTCGGCGATGCAGATCTGCCTGTCACCCTCCGCCACCCACAGGGGCGCGGTGACCCGCCGGATGCGAAGCAGGCTTTCCCGCCCGGGATGGCCCCAGGGGGCGCAGTCCCGCACTGCATAATCCCTTTCCGCCAGCCGCCGCCAGGCGGTTCGCTTCATATTTTTCGTTTTCATATCGGTTTGCCTCCTGCCGGGAAGATTTTTTTACAGCTTCTATACACCATTTTTCTTTTCCGCTGCTGCGGGCGGGGGATCGCAATAAAAAGTGAAGGGATTGCTGCGCGGCATCATTCGCGCAGCAATCCCTTTTGGATCGGTTGGTTATGAATTATCAGACCAGCTCGATAATGGCCATCTCGGCGCCGTCACCGCGGCGGGGGCCAATGCGGGTGATGCGGACATAGCCGCCGTTACGCTCAGCGTACTTGGGAGCGATCTCATCAAAGACCTTCTTCACCACATCCTCCTTGGTGATGAAGGTCATGGCAGCGCGCTTGGCGTTCAGATCGCCCTTTTTGCCGAGGGTGATCATTTTTTCAGCAAGGGGACGCACCTCTTTTGCGCGGGTAACGGTGGTCTCGATCTTGCCGTTCTCCAGCAGATAGGTGACCATGGCGCGCAGCATGGCGCGGCGATGATCGGTAGGTCTGCCGAGCTTACGGGTTCCGGGCATGTGTGTTACCTCCTCTTTACGATCAAGGCGGGGGCACGGCGCTGCGCGGGCAGCGCCGCCCTGCCTGTTTGGGTTTAGTTATTTTCTTCCTTTGCCAGGTTCAGGCCCATGTCAGCCATCTTTTTGACGACCTCTTCATAGGACTTACGGCCCAGGTTGCGGACCTTCATCATGTCTTCCTCGGTGGTGTTCACCAAGTCGGCCACGGTGTTGATGCCGGCACGCTTGAGACAGTTGAAGGAACGGACAGAAAGATCCAGCTCTTCGATGGTCATTTCCAGGACCGTATTCTGAGTGGAGTCGCTCTTTTCCACCACGGTGGCCTTGGAGCCGATCTCGTTGGACAGATCCACGAACAGACTCAGGTGGTCGGTGAGGATCTTGGCCGACAGGGAGATGGCATCCTTGGCGGTGATGGTCTTGTCGGTATAGACCTCCAGCGTCAGCTTGTCATAGTTGGTCATGTTGCCCACGCGGGTGTTCTCCACCACATAGTTGACCTTATAGATCGGGGTGTAGATCGAATCCACGGGCAGCAGGCCGATGATGGACTGAGCGGGCTTGTTTTTCTCGGCGGGGACATAGCCGCGGCCGTGATTAAACGTCAGCTCCATGTTGAACTTGGCATCCTCCATCAGCGTGGCGATGTGGAGCTCGGGGTTCAGTATTTCGATCTCGCTATCACAGCGGATATCGCCGGCAGTGACTTCACCGGCGCCCATTGCCTCAATGGTCACAGTCTTTTCGCCGGAGCAGTGCAGCTTGGCGATGATACTCTTCACATTCAGAACGATCTCCGTCACATCCTCTTTGACGCCGGGGACGGTGGAAAACTCGTGCTGCACGCCGTCGATCTTGATGGAAGTGGCGGCAGTGCCCGGCAGAGAGGACAGCAGGATGCGGCGCAGGGAGTTACCGAGGGTAGTGCCATAGCCGATCTCCAGGGGCTCTACGACAAATTTGCCGTAGGAACCGTCTTCCAGGGCTTCGACACATTCAATACTGGGCTTTTCAATCGCAATCATTCATTACCCTCCTATGTTAAAGTCGCTGCTTAAGCTTGCAAGATCCACGGGCAGGGATTACTTGGAGTACAACTCGACGATGAGCTGTTCCTCGACCTGCAGATCGATCTCGCTGCGCTCAGGCAGATTGACGACAGTGGCCTGGGCCTTGTTCTTGTCGACGCTCAGCCAGTTGAGCGCGGGGCGGGAAGCGTTGGCCTCCAGCACGCCCTTGATCTTGTCAGAGCTCATGCTCTTTTCCACGATCGCCACCACATCACCGGCCTTGACCAGGTAAGAGGGGATGTTGACGGCCTTGCCGTTGACGGTGAAATGACCATGGGAGACCAGCTGACGGGCCTCGGGACGGCTCATAGCGAAGCCGGCGCGATAGACCACGTTGTCCAGACGGGACTCCAGAACCTTCAGCAGGTTCTCACCGGTCTTACCGGTCATCTTGGTAGCCAGCTCAAAATAATGATAGAACTGGTTCTCCAGCAGGCCATAATAGCGCTTGGCCTTCTGCTTCTCGCGGAGCTGGGTGCCATACTCGCTCATCTTCTTGCGGCCCTGGCCGTGCTGGCCGGGGGCGTAGCTACGGCGGGCGATGGCGCACTTATCGGTGTAGCATCTGTCGCCCTTCAGGAAGAGCTTATCGCCTTCACGGCGGCAGATGCGGCAAACTGCATCTCTATATCTTGCCATTTGACGGTACCTCCTTAAACTCTTCTTCTCTTGGGCGGACGGCAGCCATTGTGGGGGATGGGGGTGACGTCCTTGATGCTGACGACCTCCAGACCGGCGGCCTGCAGGGCGCGGATAGCGGCCTCACGGCCGGCGCCGGGGCCACGGACATAGACCTCCACGGTCTTCAGGCCATGCTCCATAGCGGCCTTGGCGGCCACTTCGGCAGCGGTCTGAGCGGCAAAGGGAGTGGACTTACGGCTGCCGCGGAAGCCCTGGCCGCCGGAAGAAGCCCACGAAATGGCGTTGCCCTTCAGATCGGTGATGGTAACGATGGTGTTATTGAAGGAAGAGCGGATGTGGACCTGGCCCTTTTCAATATTCTTCTTTTCACGGCGCTTGGTGCGGACAGCAGCGCCCTTCTTAGCCTGTACTTTAGCCATTTTCTCTTCCCTCCTTACTTCTTCTTATTAGCGATGGTCTTCTTGGGACCCTTGCGGGTACGGGCATTGGTCTTGGAGCGCTGGCCACGCACGGGCAGGCCCTTGCGGTGACGCAGGCCACGGTAGGAGCCGATCTCCACCAGACGCTTGATGTTCAGAGCCACATCGCGGCGCAGGTCGCCTTCGACCACATAGTCCTTTTCGATGGCTTCACGCAGCTTGGCGGCTTCATCTTCGGTCAGATCCTTGACGCGGGTGTCAGGATTGATGCCAGTCTCTTTCAGGATATCGTTGCTGAGTTTGCGGCCGATACCATAAATATAGGTCAGGCCGATCTCCACGCGCTTTTCGCGGGGAAGGTCAACACCGGCAATACGAGCCATTTATTTTACCTCCTGTGTTCAATTAGCCCTGTTTCTGCTTATGCTTGGGATTCTCGCAGATGACCATAACGCGGCCTTTTCTGCGGATGATCTTGCACTTTTCGCAGATGGGTTTTACGGACGGTTTCACTTTCATGGTAAAGTTCCTCCTTAAATCCTCTGATATACTCTGCTTTGGGTGATTACTTAGAGCGCCAGGTGATCCTGCCCTTTTGCAGATCATAGGGGGACATCTGGACGGTTACCTTGTCCCCGGGCAGAATTTTGATGAAATTCATGCGGAGCTTGCCGGAGATGTGTGCCTGGATCATATGGCCTCCGGTGATCTCCACCTTGAACATCGCATTGGGCAGCGCCTCTATAACGGTACCTTCTACTTCGATCATGTCTTCTCTCGCCATACAAGTTGCCTCCTTGGTTTAAGCATGCTTTCCGTCTTTATCGGCGGTCAGGATGACAGGGTCACCCTTTGTGATGAGGACGGTGTTTTCGTAATGGGAGGAAAGGCTCCCATCGGCGGTTTTGACTGTCCAGCCATCGGATAAGCATTTGACCTCATAGGTACCCACATTCACCATCGGTTCGATGGCGATGACCATTCCCGCCACCAGCCGGGGGCCTCTGCCCACCCGGCCGGGCGCCAGGAAGTTTGGTACCTCAGGCTCCTCGTGCAGCGCGCTTCCGACGCCGTGTCCCACATAATCCCGCACCTGCCAGAAGCCGTTTTTCACGGTATACTCGTCAATGGCACGGGAAATATCGGAAATTCTGTAGCCCTCACGGGCGTACTTGATGCCCTCATAGAAGCTCTGCCGGGTCACCTCGATGAGCTTTTGCGCTTCTTCTGAGATGGCGCCTGCAGCATAGGTAGCCGCGCAGTCGCCGTGGTATCCCATATAGTGCGCGCCCACATCGATCTTGACGATATCGCCCTCGTGGATCCTTCGGCTGCCTGGAATGCCATGAATGACCTCGTCATTCACGGAACAGCAGATGGATCCGGGGAAGCCGCCGTAGCCCAGGAAGGACGGCTTTGCGCCGAAGCCCTCAATGACCTTTCGTGCGGCATGGTCAAGCTCTCTTGTGGTGATGCCCGGCGCGACCAGCTCGCCGCAGGCTCTGCGAGCCAGCTCGGCGATCTGTCCCGCCTCCGCCATGAGTTTGATCTCATGGGGCGATTTGATTTTTATCATACGCTCAGCCCCAGGGCGGCGAAGATCCGGCTGCGGATCTCCTCCACCGTGCCGACGCCCTCCACCGAGCGGAGCTTACCGTGCTCCGCATAGTAGTGTTTGACCGGCTCGGTCTGATCGTGATAAACCTCCAGACGCTGGAGCACCACCTCGGGGTCGTCATCGTGGCGGATGCCCAGCTTTTCGCCGCATTTGTCACAGATGCCCTCCACTTTTGGGGGATTGCCCTCCACATGGAAGGTGGCGTGACACCTGGGGCAGGTGCGGCGGCCTGCCATACGGTGGACGATGGCCTCATCCGGAACCTCCAGCGACAGGGCCACATCGACGCCGGCGATGGCATCCAGCACCTGGGCCTGGGGGACGGTACGGGGGAAGCCGTCGAAGATCGCGCCGTTGGCGCATTCGGGGGAGGAGAGCTTTTCCTTCACCAGGCCAACGATCAGCTCATCGGGAACCAGGTGACCGCCCTCCATATAGGACTTTGCCTGTTTACCCAGGTCAGTGCCCTGAGCAATGGCCTCGCGCAGAAGGTTTCCCGTGGAAATCACGGGAACCTTCAGCGCGGTTTTGATGAAATCCGCTTGCGTGCCTTTTCCCGCGCCGGGAGCACCCAATAAGATCAGTTTCATAAAACGGCCGTTTCCTTTCTTATTCCAGGAAGCCCTTATAGTGGCGCATCATCAGCTCGCCCTCGATGGCGCGGACGGTCTCCAGCGAGACGCTGACCATGATGAGGGTGGTGGTACCGCCGATGGCCAGAGAGCCCAGAGCGGGCAGGTTGGACAGGATCAGCGGCAGAGCGGCGATGATCGCCAGGAAGATGGCGCCCATCATGGTGATCTTGTTCAGCACCTTCTTGATGAAGTCGGAGGTGGGCTTGCCCGGGCGGAAGCCGGGGATGAAGCCGCCGTTCTTCTTCATGTTATTGGCCACCTCGATGGGATTGAACTGGATGGTGGAATAGAAGTAGGCGAACGCAAAGATCAGCAGGACATAGATGATGATATAAGCGGGGGCGCCGGCGGTGAACCAGTTGTTCACCATGTTATACCAGAAGGAGCCCTCCGTCGGCTGGGCGAAGCTGGCGATGGTACCGGGAACGCCGCAGATGGTGGAGGCGAAAATGACGGGCATAACGCCGGACATATTCACCTTCATGGGCAGATGGGTAGACTGACCGCCGTACTGCTTCCGGCCCACAACACGCTTGGCGTACTGCACCGGGATGCGGCGCTCGGCCTCGGTGATGTAGACGATGAAGGCGATGATGGACAGGCAAATCGCCAGAACGACGATCACGGCCCACCAGGACAGGCTCAGCAGGGTGGAGACGGCGCTCATGCCGCGGGAAACAATACCCACCAGCAGGATGACGGAGATACCGTTGCCGATGCCCTTTTCGGTGATCTGGTCGCCCAGCCACATCATGAACATGGAGCCGGCCACCATGCTGGCCACGATGACGATACCGCTCCAGACATCGGTGCGGGTCAGAACGCCGTAGGACTTCAGCGACACATAGTAACCGAAGGCCATGATGACGGCCAGAGCCAGGGTGGTGATGCGGGTGATGCGCTGGATCTTCTTCTTACCCTCCTCGCCGCCGTCCTTGGCCAGACGCTCAAGAGCGGGGATGGCCACCTGCAGCAGCTGGATGATAATGGAGCTGTTAATATAGGGGTAGATGGACAGCGCAAAGATGGACGCGGTGGACATACCGCCACCGGCCAGGGTGTTGAAGTAGCTCAGCAGGTTGCCGTTGTTCAGGGTGGCGAACTGCTGGGCCAGGGTCTTGGTGTCCACGAAGGGCGCGTAGATGGCGAAACCCAGGCGATAGACGATGATCGCGAACAGGACGAAGATCAGCTTTTTACGCAGCTCGGGGATCTTCCACGCGTTCTTGACGGTCTCGATCACTTAGATCACCTCCGCCTTTCCTCCCACGGCTTCGATCTTTTCTTTGGCAGTGGCGGTGATGCCGGCGACCTTGACGGTCAGCTTCTTTTCCAGCTCACCCTTGCCCAGGATGCGGACACCGTCATAATTCTTGCCCACCAGGCCGGCAGCGACCAGGGACTCATAGGTGACCTCGGTGCCGTTCTCCAGAGCGTTCAGCTGGGCGACATTCAGCTCAGCGTACTGCTTGGCGAACACATTGTGGAAGCCGCGCTTGGGCAGGCGGCGAACCAGAGGCATCTGGCCGCCCTCAAAGCCGGGGCGAACGCCGCCGCCGGAACGGGCCCACTGGCCCTTGTGACCACGGCCGGCGGTCTTGCCGTTGCCGGAGCCCATGCCGCGGCCCTTGCACTTGCGAGTTTTGGTGCTGCCAGCAGCGGGATGCAGATCATGCAGATTCATTTCCGGCAACCTCCTTAGTTCATTTCTTCAACGCGGATCAGGTAGCTGATCTGGTTGATCTTGCCCAGGGTCATCGCGTTGTCGGGCTGGACGGTGGTATCACCGATCTTGGTCAGGCCCAGAGACGCCGCGGTGGCGATGTGCTTTTTGTGACGGCCATTCAGGCTCTTCACCAGGGTGATTTTATAGGTCTTCATGGTGTGCGCCCTCCTTACAGCTCGCTGACATCTTTGCCGCGGACCACAGCGACCTGCTGGGCGTCGCGCAGAGACTTCAGACCTTCCATAGTGGCGGCAACAACGTTCTGGGGGTTGTTGGAGCGCAGGCACTTGGTGCGGATATCACGGATACCGGCCATTTCCACAACGGCACGGACAGAGCCGCCGGCGATAACGCCGGTACCGGGGGCAGCGGGCTTCAGCAGCACGCGGCCGGCGCCGAACTTACCGATGACCTCATGGGGAATGGTGGTGCCGCTCATGGAGATCTTGACCAGGTTCTTTTTGGCATCCTCGATGCCCTTGCGGATCGCGTCGGGAACTTCAGAGGACTTGCCCAGGCCGAAGCCAACGATGCCGTTGCCGTTGCCGACCACCACAAGAGCGGAGAACTTCATGACACGGCCGCCCTTGACGGTCTTGGAGACGCGGTTCAGGGCAACGACCTTTTCACTCAGCTCCAGGGTGCTGGCGTCAATCAATTTAGCCATAGTGTATGTCCTCCCTTAAAACTTCAGTCCGCCTTCGCGGGCGGCGTCTGCCAGAGCCTGAACACGGCCGTGATACACATAGCCGCCGCGGTCAAAGACCACTTCCTCAATGCCCTTGGCCTTGGCACGCTCAGCGATTAGCTGGCCGACCTTCTTGGCAGCCTCAATGTTGCCGCCGTACATATCAAAGCCCTTTTCGTTGCTGGCGGCCGCGGCCAGGGTGACGCCGTTGACATCATCGATGACCTGAGCATAGATGTTCTTGCTGCTGCGGAACACATCCAGACGGGGACGGGCGGGCGTGCCGGAAATATGGGCGCGCACTCTCTTATGTCTCTTCAGACGCTGAGCGTTGGAATCAAACTTCTTAACCATTTATGCGCACCTCCTCTTATTTCTTCTTACCGCCGGTCTTGCCTTCCTTACGACGGACGACCTCACCGGCATAACGGATGCCCTTGCCCTTATAAGGCTCGGGGGGACGCTTTTCACGGACTTCGGCGGCAAACTGACCGACGGTCTGCTTGTCGATGCCGGAGACGATGATCTTGTTGGGAGCGGGAACATCGATGGTGATGCCGTTCTTCTCCTCCATGATGACCTGGTGAGAATAACCGATGTTCATGACCAGCTTGTTGCCGTCCTTGGCCACACGGTAACCGACACCGTTGACCTCCAGCTCCTTCTTGTAGCCCTCGGTCACACCCACGATCATGTTGTTGAGCAGGGTGCGGGTCAGGCCGTGCAGGGACTTGTGCAGTTTGTCCTCAGAGGGACGCTTGACATGGATGACATTGCCTTCCATCTCAAAGATCAT
>CAZDUQ010000030.1:0-11505 GCA_964508665.1 uncultured Oscillospiraceae bacterium
TGCCGTTCCTTTCTTTATCCCGTCTGCTCCACCAGACGGATGTCCGCCCCCAGCCCGGTGAGCTTTTCCGCCAGGTGCTCGTAGCCCCGGTGGATATGATGAATGTCCTCGATGATGCTCTCGTCCCGGGCGGCCAGCGCCGCCACCACCAGCGCCGCCCCGCCACGCAGATCGGTGGAGCGTACCCGCGCCCCGTGGAGGGGACGGCCGCACACCAGCGCCGTCCGTCCGTTGACCCGGATATCGGCGCCCATCCGCGCCAGCTCGCCCACATGGCGGAAGCGGTTTTCAAAAATGGTCTCCACGAACATCGTGGTGCCCTGCCCGGCGGCCGCCGCCGCCATCAGAGGGGCCTGGGCATCGGTGGGAAAGCCGGGATAGGGCATGGTGCGCACGGTGGGCATATTGCCCAGGGGCTCCTGCGCCCGGAGGGTGATGCTTCGGCCGCTGACGCCGACGGCGCAGCCGGCCTCCCGCAGAGACTGGATCACGGTATGTACATGCTCGGGCTCTGTGCCCGTCAGGGTGACTTCTCCCCCGCAGGCCGCCGCCGCGCACAAAAAGGTGGCCGTTTCGATGCGGTCGGGCAGGATGGTGTGCTCCACATCCCGCCGGGGCGTCTCACCCCAAAGAGTCAGGACGCTCTCTCCCCCGCCCTGCACCCGGGCGCCCGCCTTGCGCAGGAATTCCTGTAAGTCGGCGATCTCCGGCTCCCGGGCGGCGTTGATGATCCGGGTGACGCCGGGACAGGCGGTGGCCGCCAGCATGGCGTTTTCGGTGGCGCCCACGCTGGGAAAGGACAGCACCACGTCCCGTCCGTGCAATTCCCGGGCCTGACAGAGGATGTCTCCCCCCTCCTCCCGGATGTCGGCCCCCAGCTTCCGCAAAGCGGAAAGGTGTAGGTCGATGGGCCGCTGGCCGATATCGCACCCGCCGGGGAGGCTGAGTCTGGCCCGGCCGCAGCGGGCCAGGATGGGCCCCAGGAAGATCACCGAGGAGCGCATCTCCAGCATCAGCTCCCGGGGAACATCCCAGCGGTCCACCGTGGTGGAGTCCACCAGAATATCGTCACCCTTCCGGGTGACCCGGCAGCCCAGATGCTCCAGAATACGAATGGCCGAGCGCACGTCCCGCAGATCGGGACAATGATGCAGCAGATTGCGGCCGCCGTTGAGCAGCGTAGCCGCCAGAATAGGCAAGACGCTGTTTTTCGCGCCACTGATGGGCACCTCGCCCCGCAGGGTCTTCCCGCCCCGCACCGCATAATAACACATAGGATCCCTCCTTCTGGGTCAGTCTATGCGGCAGTGCGGGTCGGTGACACGGGGCCTACAGGCTTTTCAGGGCGGAATAGATGGCTTCCAGCACGTCGGGCTGGGCTTTTGCCCGGGCGCAGCGGCCCATTTCGGCCAGACGCTCAGGCGCGCTCAGCAGCGCCCAGGCGGCGTCATACAGTCCCTCCGGGGTGGCCTCCGCCTCGGTGATGACCTGGACGGCCCCGGCCTTTTCCAGAATGCGGGCGTTTTTCTCCTGATGATTTTCGGCCACATAGGGGGAGGGCACCACGATGGCGGGGGTTCCGGCGGCGCACAGCTCGGACAGCGTCCCGCCGGCGCGGCACAGCACCAGATCGGCCTTTGCCAGCACCCGATCCATATCATAAAGATAGTCGGTAAGGCGGTAGTTGCCCCGGTCGGTGACCACGCCGGCCCTGGTCAGACTCTCCTTCATCCAGCCGTAATGGGCCTGTCCGCTGACCTGCAACAGATTGAACTGCTGCCGCTGGGTGACCAGCTCGGCCACCTTCAGCATTTTTTCGTTCATATACTTGGCTCCCACGCTGCCCCAGAAGCACACCAGTGTGGGCTTGTCGTTGTCAAACAGGGGGGCATAGTCCCGCTGACGGCAGGTGAGGATCTCATTCCGCACGGGGCTGCCGGTGAGGATGCATTTTTTCGCGCCGGGCAGCAGCGTCTCGGTCTCGGAAAAGGACAGCAGGGTCACATTGGCCTTTTTGGACAGCTGCTTTGTGGCCACGCCGGGGGTGGCGTTGACCTCCAGCACGGCGGTGGGTAGTCCCAGCCCGATGGCGGCCCGCACCATGGGGAAGCTGGCGTAGCCGCCGGTGCCCATGACCACATCGGGCTTCAGCTCCCGCAGGATGCGCCTGCATTCGCCGGTGGCCTTTTGCATATCCAGCAGGGCGAGGGCGGTCTGCTTCAGTCCGGACAGGCTTTTGGCCCGGGAGAGGCCCTTCAGGGGGAAGGTATAGATGGGATAACCGGCCTTGGCGGCCAGCTTTTCCTCGATGTTGCCCTTGCCGCCGGAAAGCCAGACCTGACTGTCCGGCTCCTTCCGGCAGATATAGCCCGCAACGGCCAGGGCAGGGTTCACATGGCCCGCCGTGCCGCCGCCGGCAAACACGATCTTCATTGGCAATCGCTCCTTTTTTCTGGTGATGAGGGTGGTGATTGTGGGGCTCTGCCCCACGCCTCGGACGCTGCGCTGCGCGTGACTTTTGTCCGGCCAAAAGTCACCAAAAGCCGCCGGGGCGTTTCGACTCGCCCCGGAGCCCCTAACGACCGCTCAAGCGCCGCGGGGCTCGTAACTCGATCTTTCTTGGGAAGCGCTAACAGGTATTGCAGTGCTCTATGTTTCGGAGAAGTACAGCCAGCAGATCAGCCGTGGCATCAGCTGATGGGAGCTATTGTCTTGGTCTACTGGGCAGACAGGGACCCGGGGGAGCTTCCTGTCCTTCCGAGGAGGGCCCCCGGCGAGCTTTGGTTACTTTCCCTCGTTTGTTGTTGGATAGAAGTCAGCCCTCCCGTGGGGCGGGCATATGGCGGGAGATGGACAGCAGGATGCCCATTTCGGCCAGCTGAATCAGCAGGGCGGTGCCGCCGTAGCTGAAAAAGGGCAGGGCCGCGCCGGTGATGGGCAACAGGCCGGTGACCACGCACAGGTTCAGGATGGTCTGCACAGCGATCTGGGTGGTGATTCCCGCCGCCAGCAGGGTGCCGAATTTATCGGAGGCGTGGAGGGCGATGTAAAATCCCCGCCAGATCAGCAGAGCGAACAGGATCACCAGCAGCACGGCGCCCACGAAGCCCATTTCCTCGCACCAGACGGCGAAGATGAAATCGTTGGCAGGCTCCGGCAGGTACAGGTGCTTTTGTCGGCTCTGGCCCAGGCCAAGGCCCCACAGTCCGCCGCTGCCGATGGCAAGCTGGCTCTGCACCCCCTGCCAGCCGGCCCCCTGGGGGTCGCTGAAGGGATCCAGCCAGATCTTTATGCGTTCCATGGCATAGGCTCCCCGCTCGGAATTCAGGTACCACAGCGCCGCAGCCCCCACGCCGCAGCCCCCCAGTCCGAACCAGAACAGGTTGGCTCCGCCGAAATAGATGATGATCATGCCGATGGCGGCGATGATCAGGGTGCCGGACAGGTGTTTTTCCCACATCATCTCCACGGCGAAGATGCCGATAATGCCCATAAAGGGCAGAATGCCGTAGCGGAGGGTGTGCATCTTTTTGGAGCCGTAGATGGTGGCCAGGCTGGAAAAGCACAGGATGACGGCGATCTTTGCCAGCTCGGAGGGCTGGAAGGTGCCGATGCCCTTCAGCTGGATCCAGCGGATGGCGCCGTTGCGGTTGACCCACAGACTTTTCAGACCGGGGATCTTGATGGTGGCCATAACGGCCACGGCCAGCACCAGCGAGGGGATGGCGAAATAATGCAGCTTGTGATAATCGAATTTGGAGGCCACCAGCATGACCACCACGCCGCCCGCAGCGAAAATGCCCTGACGGAAGATGAAATAGGTGGAATTGCCGTTGAAGCTGTTATAGGCGGTGGCGTAGCTGGCGGAAAACAGACAGATCAGGCCCATGCCCAGCAGCAGCATGGTGAGCAGCAGCAGCGGCTGATCCAGATGGCCCCGTTTCTCGAGCCGGGCCGGTTCCTCCTGCACCGTCTGAGGCGTCCGCCGGGGCATGGGGATGGGCTGTGTTGACTTTTTCTTCCGGACGGTATCGGCGGCGATGGGAAACAGCTCCTTTCCTGAGTGATAAAGGATGGGCTCGCGGCAGGAATCATGCCAGCAGGGACAGAGCACACAGGGCGGCGGTGAGCAGGACGGCGGTGATGACGATGCGCCACTCGCTCCAGCCGCACATTTCGAAATGATGGTGGATGGGGGCCATTTTGAACAGGCGCTTGCCGTGGGTCAGCTTGAAATAGCCCACCTGAAGGATGACCGACAGGGCCTCCACGATGTAGACCAGACCCACCGGCACCAGGATGAGGGGCATATCATAGGCAAAGGCCATGGCGCACACCGCGCCCCCCAGAAACAGAGAGCCGGTATCGCCCATGAAGGTGCGGGCGGGGTGCTTATTATACAGGAAAAAGCCCAACAGGCCGCCGGCCAGCGACAGAGAGAAGACCGAGGCCAGATTGTCCTCCCGCAGGAAGACCAGAGAGAAGAACAGGGCCACCACGGCGGTCACCGAGGAGCACAGGCCGTCGATGCCATCGGTGAGGTTTACGGCGTTGTCCGCGCCGATGATGACCACCACGCTGAACAGCAGGTAAACGATCCAGGGCAGGTGCAGCGTCACCCCGGCGAAGGGGACGTACAGTTCCGTGCTGAGATAGCCCTCCACCCGCATGATTACCAGGAACAGGACGGCGGCGGCGATCTGCAGCAGCAGCTTCTGCATGGGGGTCAGGCCCTGGTTGCGTTTCTTTTTGATCTTGGTCCAGTCGTCGATCAGGCCGATGCAGCCGAAGACCAGACTGAGCCCCAGCATGGCCAGCGGACGCCAGTCGTGCAGGGAGATCATCCGGGGCAGGGTGGTGAGCACCGCGAGGCTCATGGCAGCGATGAAGATGACGCCGCCCATGGTGGGGGTATTCTGCTTGCTTTTGTGCCAGGTGGGGCCGTCCTCCAGAATTTTCTGGCCGAATTTCAGCTCCCGCAGCTTTTTGATGATGCCGGGGGCGATGATCGCCGCGATGACAAAGGCCAAGCCGGCGGTTTGCAGCAGATAGACGATGGTTTCCGTTTCCATAGTTGGGTTCTCCTCATTTTCACTTCCGTATTATTTGCGGGTGTCAGCGGCCCAGCGCTTTGGCGACCTCTTCCCGCTCGTCCAGATGGAGCTTCTGTCCGGCCACCTCCTGATAGGTCTCGTGGCCCTTGCCCATCAGGACGATGATATCGTCCTTTTTGGCATTTTGGACGGCCCAGGCGATGGCCTCCCGCCGGTCGGGGATGACCTTGTACCTTGCCTTGCCGTCCATGCCGGAGAGGATATCCCCGATGATGGCCATGGGATCCTCGCTGCGGGGGTTATCGGTGGTGATGATGGCAAGATCACAGTACTCGGCGGCGATGCGGCCCATCAGGGGACGCTTGGCGTGATCCCGGTCGCCCCCCGCGCCCAGCAGGCCGATGACCCGGCCCCGGGCATAATCCCGGACGGTGCGGAGGATCTTTTCCACGCTGTCGGGGGTGTGGGAATAGTCGATCATGACGGTGAAATCCCGGCCGGTGGGGACGATCTCTGCCCGACCGCGGATGCCGGGGGCCTCCCGCAGAGCGTCGCAGACGGCCTCCAGCCCCAGACCCAGCGACAGGCACAGGCCCACGGCGGTGAGGGCGTTATAGACCGAAAACAGGCCGGGGATGCCCAGCCGCAGGCGGGCGATGTCCCAGTTCCGCACCAGCACGGCCTGCACCTCCTCCGGGAGGAGGCGGACATTTTTCGCCACCAGATCGGCGGCATCCGTGCGGGTGGAAAAGGTCAGGCGGGGGCAGGTCTTTTCCTCTGCCAGACGGGCGCCCCAGCTGTCATCCAGATTGATGACGGCGGTGTCGCACCGGTCAAACAGCAGGGCCTTGGCCTGATAATAATGCTCCATGTCGCCGTGGAAGTCCAGATGATCCTGGGTCAGGTTGGTAAAGGCGGCGGCGGCGAAGTGCAGCCCCAGCACCCGATCCAGCGCCAGGCTGTGGGAGGAGACCTCCATGACCACACAGGTCATGCCGGCATCGGCCATCTCCCGCAGGAGGGCATACAGCTGGGCGGATTCCGGCGTGGTGCGGTCGGAATCCCGGGTCACATTGCCGAAGCGGACGCCGTTGGTGCCGATGAGGCCACATTTTTCGCCGTTTTTCTCTAAAATATACCGCACCAGATGGGTGACGGTGGTCTTGCCGTTGGTGCCGGTGACGCCGATGAGCTTCAGCCGCCGCTCGGGGTGACCGTAAAAGCCTGCCGCCAGCAGGGCCAGCGCGGCCCGGGCATTTTCCACCAGAACACAGGTGACGCCCTCCGGCAGGGCGGCGGGGGCCTCCTCCGCCACAACGGCGCAGGCGCCCTTTTCCAGCGCGGCGGGGATGAAGGCGTGGCCGTCGGTCTGAAAGCCGCGGACGGCCACGAACAGGCCGCCGGGGGCGGCGCGGCGGGAATCCCAGCAGAGGGAGGTGATCTCCCGGTCTGCCGGGCCGATCAGGCGCGTGGGGGTGATCTCCCGCAGAAGATCCTTCAGATTCATAAAAGCTCCTTTCCAGGAAAACGGTGAAGCCGATCCATCAATAGGATTGCTGAGAGGGATCGGAGGTCTCTACCGTGACGACGGTGCCGTAATCCACCTGTTCGCCGGAGGAGACATCCTGTTTGGTGACGGTCTGGGCGCCGTCGGAAACGCCGCCGGAGGCCCGGATATACAGGCCCAGATTTTGCAGCGCGGTACGGGCCTGGCTCAGGGTCATGCCGGTGAGCTGGGGAACGGTGACCTGCTTTTCCGGCTTGGTACCGCCCAGATACACCACGGCCTTGGTTCCGCCGGAGACGGTGGCACCGGCGGCAGGCACCTGATCGGTGACGCGGGCCTCGCTGCCCTGACTGGTGCAGGACAGGCCCAGCGCCTTCAGTGCCGTCTCGGCCTCGCTGTAGGTCATGCCGGTGAGGTCGGGCATGGTGACGCTCTTGGCGGCCTGCTCATCCTCGGTATAGATGGGATCGATGTCCAGATAGGGCAGGGCCTCCTCCAGAAAGCGGCGCACCACGGGTGCGGTGTTGATACCGCCGGAGATGGTGCCCACGGTGGGAGAATCCAGCAGGATCAGCACGGCGATCTGGGGATTATCCGCCGGGGCAAAGGCCACGAAGGAGGTGACATAGTTTTCCACGCCGGTCTCGTTTCGCTCGGCAATCTTTTCGGTGGTACCGGTCTTGCCTGCTACCCGGTATCCGGCGATATAGGCATTTTTGCCGGTGCCGTCGGACACTACCTCCTCCAGCATCTCCCGCATCAGCTGGGAGGTTCCCTCGGAGATGACCTGCCGTACCTCGGTGCGGCCGTAGCTTTCCAGCACGGTGCCATCGGCGGAGACGATCTCCTTAACGATGTGGGGCTCCAGCAGGGTGCCGCCGTTGGCCACGGCGGAGACGGCGGTGACCATTTGCAGCGGAGTGAGGGAGAAGTTCTGGCCGAAGGAGTAGACCGCCAGATCCACCTTGGAGCTCATGTTATACAGGCCCACCGCCTCGCCGGTGAGCTCGATGCCGGTCTTCTCCCGCAGGCCGAAGGCTTTGACATATTCGGTAAAGGTCTCCTGCCCCAAAGCGAAGCCGATGTTCATCACGGCGGGGTTGCAGGAGTTTTTCAGCACATCCACCAGCGTCTCATGGCCATGACCGGCCTTTTTCCAGCAGCTGATGGGCTTGCCCCAGCCCTCCACCGTCAGAGAGCCGGTGCAGTAGAACTCGCTGTTTTCGGTGACCACGCCCTCCTCCAGAGCGGCGGCGGTGGTGATGATCTTGAAGGTGGAGCCGGGGTAATACAGGAAGGACACCGCCTTGTTGCTCCACTGCTCGTAGACGGCGTTGCTGCGGGCCTGCGCCCGTTTTTCGTCATCGGCGATGGCGGAGACCTCCGCCTCCACCGTCTCCGACAGGGTGAAGGGGTCGTTGGGGTCGAAATCCGGGTAAGAGGCCATGGCCAGGATGCCACCGTCGTTCACATCCATCACCAGACCGATGACCGAGCCCTGCACCTCGTTGTCGTTGTAGGCGATCTCCAGATTTTTCTCCAGATAATGCTGGAGCACCTCGTCGATGGTGAGCACCAGAGAGCTGCCCTCCTCGGCGGGGTAGTACAGCTCGTAGTCCTCACTGAGGGCGCGGCCTCTGGCATCGGTGAGGGTGACCGCCCGACCGGTGGTGCCGGTGAGGATATCGTCATACTTCTTTTCCAATCCGGTGAGGCCCTGCTCGTCGGTGCCCACGCAGCCCAGCACATGGGAGAGGAAGCTGCCGTAGGGGTAATAGCGGGTGGAGTCATCGGTGAAATACAGTGCGCCGGAGAGGGCGTGTTCGTTGATATATTCCCGGATGGAGTCGGCCGTATCCTTTTCCACGCCCCGGGCCAGCACCTGATAGGCGCTGTCCTTTTGGGCCTTTGTCAGGACGGTCTCGCCGTCCAGTTCCTCCAGCAGGGCGGGCAGCTCCTGCGACAGCTGCTCGATCCGGTATTCCCGGATGATCTCCTTTTGCTCATCGGACATTTCATATTTTTGGTTTTCGTCCAGAAAGCCCAGCATCAGGCGCTCGGTGTCGCTCAGGTCGGCGGAGGCGTCGGGCTTGAGCTGCCGGGGGTTGAGGATGAGCATCTCGGTGGCGGCGGAAATGGCCAATGGCTTGCCGTTGGTGTCATAGATGGTGCCCCGGGTGGGGTAAAGGGTCACATCCCGGGTCTGACTGTCCAGCGCCTTGGCGGCGTAAAACTCCTGATTGACGATCTGCAGCCAGGCCAGACGGGCGATGACGGCAGAGGAGCAGAGAATGCAGAAGACCGCAGCCGCAAACAGAATGCGGCGGCGGGTGTGACGGTCGGCTTTTCGTTGAATTTTGGCCATATTGTCTCCTTTTCGGGTAAAACGGGGGATCGTGCGGCAGGGGGATAAGTGCGAAAATGGAGCAAGGCCCCGTCCGGCACCTTACTCCCTTTTCTCTCTGCTCTTTTCAACTATATCGGCGGCTCAATTCAGATATTCCAGCACGGTGCTGAAGGCCTGGCTCAGGCGGGACCACAGCCCCTGACTGTTCTCCCCGGCGGAGGCCTGGGCCAGGATCATCCGGTCGCCGCTCTCCATCTCCAGATAGTGGATCTGGCTCTTGTCCAGCTTGACCATGCCCAGCACATCCCGGGCGTATTCCTCCACATAGGAGAGGTTGTACAGCTGCTCCTTTTTGGCACTGAGGGCGTTTTCCTCGCTCTCCAGCGTGGAGATCTGCTGCCGCAGGCGGGAGTTTTCCAGATTGAGGGCGGCCAGCTGCATATAGCCCGAGACGATGCACAGGGCCACCGCGAACACGCAGGCCAGGATGACGGCATATTTACCGTAGGGCAGGGCGGCGGGCTTCTGCCGGCGGGCGAAGCGGTTTTCCAGTACCTCCAGCTGGGCCTGCTGTTCCTGCTGCTGTTGTGCCGGGAAGCGTTCCAGCTTGACGGCGCTGCTGTCATTATAACGGCTCATAAAACTCCTCCCTTGGTATCAAAGCCTTTCCGCCACCCGCAGCTTGGCGGAGCGGGCGCGGGGATTTTCGTTCTGCTCGGCGGCATCGGCCACCACAGCGCTTTTTGTGACGATGCGCACCTTCGGCTTGTTGCCGCAGATGCACACCGGGAAGCTCTTGGGACAGGTGCAGCCCCGGGCTGCCTCCTGAAAGGTATGCTTGACGATGCGATCCTCCAGGGAATGGAAGCTGATGACGGCGCAGCGGCCGCCGGGGTTCAGGCAGTCCAGCGCGTCGGCCACGGCGGTCTCCACCGCCCGCAGCTCACCATTGACCTGGATGCGGATGGCCTGAAAGGTGCGCTTGGCGGGGTGCTGCTTTTCCTTTTTGGCGGCGGCGGGCATGGCGCCCTTGATGACCTCCACCAGCTCCAGCGTGGTTCGGATGGGGGCCTGCTCCCGGCGTTTTACGATGGCCGAGGCGATGCGCCCGGCAAAGCGCTCCTCACCGTAGAGGCTGATGATGCGCCGCAGCTCCTCGAAGGATTCTTCGTTCACCACATTCCACGCGCTGTAGGGCTGGGTCTGATCCATGCGCATATCCAGCGGCGCATCGTTCATATAGGAAAAGCCCCGTTCCGGGTTGTCCAGCTGGTAGGAGGACACGCCCAGATCGAACAGCACGCCGTCCACCCGGGGGACGTCCAGCTCCTGAAGCCGATCCTTCAGATATTCAAAATTGCTCTGCACGAAGGTGATCTTGTGCAGATGCTCCTGTAAGCGTACCCGGGCGGCGGCCAGCGCCTCCCGGTCGCGGTCAAAGCAGATCAGGCGGCCCTCGTCGGACAGCTGCTCCGCAATGAGCAGCGAATGGCCCCCGCCGCCGGTGGTGCCGTCCACATAGATGCCGTCCGGCCGGATGGCCAGACCCTCCATGCATTCCCGGGGGAGAACGGAAACATGAGCGAATTCCATATCAGACCCCCAGCTGATCCATCATATCGGCGATCTCCTCGTTGTCGGCGGAGTCGTTGTAATCCTTCCAGCGGGCGCTGTCCCAGATCTCCACATGGTCGATCATGCCGATGACGGTGACATCCTTTTTCAGCTCGGCATATTCCCGCAGGGTGGGCGGGATGAGGATGCGGCCCTGACTGTCGGGCTCGCACTCAAAGTTGGCGGAAAAGAAGCGCTGCACCCGCCGCGCCTTGGAGGGCAGGGCTGCAAGCTGCTGCTCAAAAGCGGCCCACTTTTCCTGAGAATAGACATTCAGGCAGTTATCCAGGCCCCTGAAGATGACGAAATGCTCGCCCAACTCCTCCCGCAGCTTGATGGGAAAGATCAGACGGCCCTTGGCGTCGATATTATGCTGATATTCTCCGCGCATCCGGTCGTCCCTCCTCCCTCAAAATCACCACGAAATGGCCCAAAGTGGGTAAAAATCACCACACTTCTCCACCTTGTTTTTCATTATAGTGATTTGACTTAAAAAATGCAAGAGCTTTTTTCGGTTTTTCTTCGGAAAAATACGGGAGAAAAGCCGTCCGATCTGCGAAAAACGGTTTGTTTTGCCGCAGGCGCATAAGGGCGGCGGTTTTTGTCCATGCTAAAGGCGAACAACAAGCCATGAATCATGGCAGGAGAAGGGAAGTTTGTGAAATCATGAGCTATTTGAGATGCAATGTGCGCAGCTGCTCCAACAACCAGAACGACCTGTGCATCCGGGAGGACATCCGGGTGGACGGTGCCTTTGCCGACACCAAAAGCGACACCTGCTGCAACAGCTTTACCCAGCGGGGCGAGAGCTACAGCAACGTGGTGGCGCGCAACACCCGGGCCGAACCGGAGACCGACATCCGCTGCGATGTGGTCAACTGCTCCTACAACAGGGATCTGAAGTGCTCCTCGGCCAGCGTGGACATCAGCGGGGCGGGGGCGTGCTCCTGCGGGGAGACCCAGTGCAGCACCTTTGACTGCAA
>CAZDUQ010000031.1:0-11310 GCA_964508665.1 uncultured Oscillospiraceae bacterium
CATGGGCACCTGCGGCCTGTGCGGCCCCATCGGCGTGTGGACCGGCTGGCTCTCCCCCAGTGAGACCGCTCTGAGCAAGGGGGCCGTGGCCATCGATCCCGGCCTGATGGACTGGCTGGGGCTGCTGCTGATCTGCGTCGTGCTGCCCGCCGTCCTCACCTGGCTGTTCGGCCTGTTCTTCCGGAAGATCGGCTGGATCCGGGAGGGCGATCTGAAGCTGTAACATTGGTCGCTGTCAAAGAACCGCTTTGCTGGGTTCTTTGACAGGTCAGGCTCCGGCCTGCGGGCCGGTTTTCGCCGATTTTCTGCGGAAAATCCGGCGAGCCGGGGTGTTTTTGACCATGATCACACAGATCACGGCCAAAAACCAATGGATAAGCAAAAGCTGACGAAACGTCAGCTTTTGCTTTTTAACAAGCTGAAAAACGGCTCTGTCCTGCGACAGAGCCGTTTTGCTTTCAAAGCTTTAATCGTTGTCAAATGCCTCCAGCGCCGAGCGCTTTGCGGGGCGGCTGTCGCCGTGACGCACCTGAAGCATGGTGCAGAAGCTCAGCAGAGAGAACACCACTGCATAGGGGAACAGCACCCGATAGCCCAGCCCCAGATTGTCGATGAGCAGGCCGGAGAGCAGCGGTGTGCAGATCTGGGCGGCCATGGAGAAGGCATAATAATAGCCGGTGTATTTGCCGGTATCCCCGGCGGCGCACATCTCCACCACCATGGGGAAGGAGTTCACATTGATGGCGGCCCAGCCAACGCCCACCAGTCCGAACAGGGCATACATCACCGGTGTGCGGACGGTGATGAAGCAGGCGGAAAGATAGCAGACGCTCATCAGCAGGATGCCCAGCAGGATGGTCTTTTTCCGTCCCACACGGCCGGACAGCGCGCCCAGCGGCACAAAGGCCGCGATGGCCACGATGGTGGCGCACATCAGATAACCGGAGGAGGTGCTGAGGTCGGCGTCCCACACCGCCACGCAATAGCGGGAAAAGGCAGTGGTGACGGCGTTATAGGCCATGAACCACAAAAAGACCGACGCCAGCAGAAACAGAAGCGAGCGCAGCACCGGACGGCTGAGCTTTCCGTCGGGCGCGGAGGACGGATCCTCCTCTTCCCGCTCGCTGGCCAGGACGGCGGCGCGGGTCTGCTCCACCAGACGGTTCTCCTTCACGGTGAGCACCATCACCAGCACGCTCACCAGCATGAAGCCGGCCACCACCAGAAAGATGGGGGTGAAGGACTGATCGGCGGCGTAATGGCTGGAGCCGTCGGCAGCCTTTTCCGAGCGGAGCAGGATCATCATCATCAGGGTAGAAAAGATGCCGCCGATATAGCCCACCAGATTGACGATGGCGTTGGCCCTGGAGCGCAGGGGCTTGGGGGTCACATCGGGCATATAGGCCACGGCGGGAGAGCGATAGACGCTCATGGTCAGCAGCAGGCACAGCAGCGCGGCAAAGAACAGGGCAAAGCTGCGGGCGGCGGTGGCGGCGGCCAGCACGCACATCAGGCAGACGGCGGCCAGCGTTCCGAACAGGATGTAGGGCGTGCGGCGGCCCAGGCGGGTGTGGGTCTTATCGGACAGAGAGCCGAACAGGGGCAGCAGGAACAGGGCGGTGACATTGTCGATGGACATGATTGCGTTGGTGGTGAAGGTGCGCAGGCCAAAGACATTCTCCAGCAGATGGGGGATCACCTGATCGTAAAACTGCCAGAAGGCCAGGATGGACATAAAGCCCAGGCCGATGAGGACGGTGCGCTTGGTATCCAGCTTCATGAGAGGAGCTCCTTTTCACAAAATCGATTCTTTTATTATACAATGTCCGGCGGCCGCTTTGCAACACAATTTCCATTCCCGCAGCCATTTCCCATCAAATTCCTCGGTTTTTTCCCGGTACAATGGAGAAAAAACGAGAGGAAGACCGTTCTATGGCACAGAAGATCAAACGCACGCGGCCGGCGCTGCGTCTGCCCCGCCCGGCCCTGAGCAGGCAGTCCCTCCGACGGATGGGTCGGCGGGGCGCCTCCCTGCTGCTGGGCGCCCTGTTCGCCCAGGCGGAGGTGACCGGCAGGCTGCGCCCCTTCGGCGTGGCCTATGCCGCTGCCTCGGGACATCCCCTTCCCGCGGCGGTGGGGGCGTTTTTATCCTATCTGCTGTTCGGCGCTGACGGCCTGGTGCGGGGCGCCGCCGCCATCGTGACCCTTTCCTGCCGCATGGTGTTGGAGGGCACGGCCCTCTCCCGCCGCCGGGGCTTTTTTCCGCTGTGCGCCGCGCTGGCCCTTTTGTTCACCCGGGGCGTGGTGGCGGCGGCCGAAGGCGGCCGCGCACTGCTGCTGCTGTTATGCGAATGTCTGCTGTGTCTGGGCTTTGCCCGGATGCTCACCGAGGCCCGGGATCGCCGTTCGCCCCTATCCCTCTGGGGACGGCTCACCGCCGCGCTGGGCGGGATGCTGGCCCTGCTGCCGCTGACCCTGCCCGGCGGGCTTTCTCCGGGACGGCTGGCCGCCGTCTTTCTCACCCTGTGTGCCGGGGCCTTCGGCGGGCCGGGCACCGGCGTGTGCGTAGGGCTCCCGCTGGGGGCCTGTCTGGATCTGGCGCTGGGGGGCGGGCCGTTTTTGGCCCTGTGCTGGTGCATGACGGGGCTTTTTGCCGGACTGGGAGGCAAGCAGGATCGCCTCCCGGCGGCGCTGATGGGTTGTGCCGCCTGCGGGCTGGGCTGTCTGTGGCTGTCCGCACGGCCGGAGGCAGGCGGTGCGCTGATGGAGTGCTTTCTTGCGGCGGCGGTGCTGGTGCTGACGCCGCCACGGTATCTGGTGGGGCTGGAGGCCGCCTTTGCCTCCGCCGGGACGGAGCGTCTTCGGCGGCAGCAACCGGGGGTGGGCGTGCTTTCCGAGCTTCCCCGGGCGGTGGCGGGACTGGGGAACGCCATGGAGGCCCTGCTGCAATCGGCCCGCGGCCCCGTGGAGCCGCAGGAGCCGGGTCGGGTCTTTCACGCCGCCTGTGGCGCGGTTTGCCGGGGGTGCAAAAACCGGGAGCAGTGCTGGCAGGCCGGGTATCAGGAGGTGCAGCAGGCGCTGGCGGCCCTTTCCGACCCGCTGCGACAGCAGCACGCCGTCTCACCGGACGATCTGCCCGAATGGTTTTCCGACCGGTGCCTTCACCCGCGGCAGCTGTGCGGAGCCGTCAACGATGCCTATCGCGAGGCGCTGCGGCAGCAGGCCCGGCAGGAGCAGGCACGGGAGCTGCGGCAGCTGGTGGGGCGGCAGTATCGCAGTCTGGGCGCACTGCTGGAAAGCGTCTCCGTCCGGGCAGCCGACCGTCCGGAATATGACCCTCTGCTGGAAAGCCGCGCCCGCCGGGTGGTGCGGGCCTATCTCCCCCGGGTGAAGACGGCGGTCTGTCTCAACGGCGGCCGCCTCCAGCTGGATCTGCTGTTGCCGCCGGGCGAGCCGCTGCCGGAGGGGGATCACAGCGCCATGGTGCGGTCGCTGGAGGGGGCGCTGGGGGTGACGCTGCTGCCGCCGGTGTCCATCGAGAGCCGCCGGGGGCCGGCCATGCGCATCCGTCAGCAGGAGGCTCTGGCGCTGCACGCCTTTACCGCCGTGCGGAAAAAGGCGGGTGAGCCGGTGTGCGGCGACAGCCACCGGATCGTGCACACCGATGACGGTCGGGGCGTGCTGCTGCTCAGCGACGGCATGGGCACAGGGGCGGCGGCGGGGGCCATGTCCCGCCGGGCGCTGGAGCTGGTGGAGGGCTTCGTCTGCTCGGGCTGCCCCCTGGCCGAAAGCACCGCTGCCGTGCTGCCGGTGCTGGCGGCACGGTTTGAGGAATGGGGCTTCGTCACCCTGGATCTGTGGGAGATCAGCCTGTTCACCGGCCGGGCCGCCGGGGTAAAATACGGCGCGGCCCCCGGCTTTTTGCTGCGGGAGGGCCGTCTCACCCGGCTGGATGCCCGGGCGCTGCCCGCCGGGCTGGAGCCGCCGGAGGGGGAGGCTCCGCTGATCCGTCTGCGTCTGCGGGAGGGGGATCGGCTGGTGCTGCTGTCCGACGGCGTGTGGGACAGCGGCCGCACCCGGGAGCTGCTGCTGGAGCAGCAGTCCCTGCCCGGACAGGCGCTGGCCGATCTGCTGGTGGAGGACGCCGCCCGTCGGGGCGGGCAGGACGACATGACGGTCATCGTGGCCGATCTGACCCTGCCGGAGCGCCGCGCATAACGGCGCAAAAAAACGCCATCCTAACAGAAAACCTGTCAGGAGGCGTTTTGGTTATGACAAAGAAGGAAGGGCGTCCGGTGCGCTCCGAGGAGGATATGCTGGCTGTGGCCGAGGAGCTGGCCGCACGCATCCCCCGCATTTCCCGCCGGAGTCTCGCGCCCCGGCTGAAGAACTGGCTGCGGATCGGGCTGGGGGCGCTCACCGGCGCCGGGATCACCGGTCTGCTGTGGTGGGCGGTGTCCTCCTGAGACGCTTACAGCAGGAAGATATTGTGCTCCCGGCAGGTCTCGATCATCTCCCGGGGCCAGACGGCGGCGTGGACCTCGCCGATATGGGCGCAGCGCAGCATCAGCATGCACAGGCGGCTCTGGCCGATGCCGCCGCCGATGGTATAGGGCAGCTGCCCCGCCAGCAGCTTTTTGTGGAAATCCAGCTGAGCCCGTTCCGGACAGCCGGCCTTCTCCAGCTGCTCCCGCAGGGACTGCTCGCTGACGCGTATGCCCATGGAGGAGATCTCGAAGGAGCGGTGCAGAACATCGTTCCACACCAGAATATCGCCGTTGAGAGCCCAGTCGTCATAGTCGGGGGCGCGGCCGTCGTGGGGGTTGCCGCTTTTCAGCTTGTCGCCAATGCCCAGAATGAACACCGATTTTTTGTCCCTGCAGATGGCATCCTCCCGCTGCTTGGGGGTCAGGTCGGGCCAGCGATCCTCCAGCTCCTGTGCGGTGACGAAAAAGATATCGTCCACCAGGGGGAAATCCACGCTGGGGAACTCATAGCAGGCGGTGCGGGCGGTCTGCTTGAGGGCGTTGTAAATATCCCGCACGGTCTGCATCAGATATTCCACCGTCCGCTGCTCCTTTGTGATGACCTTCTCCCAGTCCCACTGATCTACATAGACCGAGTGAAGGTTGTCCAGATCCTCATCCCTGCGGATGGCGTTCATATCGGTATACAGGCCCCGGCCCGGTTCGAAGCCGTATTCCCCCAGCGCCCAGCGCTTCCACTTGGCCAGCGACTGCACCACCTGCACCTCATCGTTCTTCAGGTCGCGGATGTCAAACTGTACCGGCCGCTCCACGCCGCTCAGGTTATCGTTGAAGCCGCTTTGCAGAGTGACGAACAGCGGGGCCGATACCCGCTCCAGATTGAGGGCCACCGCCAGATACCGCTGGAAATTGTCCTTGATCACCTTGATACCTTTTTGGGTCTCCCGCACGGTCAGCCGGGGAACATACCCCTCCGGCAGGATCAGTCCGCTGTTTGCCATGGCACGCGCAGCTCCTTTACAAAAAGATGCTTCCATTCTAAAATTGCGCCCGGCAAATGTCAAGCAAAAAGTTTAACAAAATAAAGTGATGCAATGGGAAAATCTTCGTCGCGGCAGCAACGGCCCGTTCTGTCCCGCCCTTTGCCGGCATATCCTGTGCCGGGAGGGATGGAGCATGCACACACAGCGGATATCCGATCTGCGCTACAAGGAGGTCATCGACCTGAAGACCGGGCAGCGGCTGGGGTGCGTCCGGGATGCCGAGGTGGACGCCGACACCGGCCGGGTCACCGCGCTGGTGATCCCCGGACGGCTGCGATGCCTGGGGCTGCTGGGTCGGGAGAACGAGACGGTCATCCCCTGGGAGAGCATACGCCGCCTGGGAGAGGACATCATCTTCGTTGAGGGCGATATCACCCGGCAGCTGTCCGAAAGCCAATAGACCCGCAGGAATTATTCAGCCTGCACACGAAAAACCCGCAAAAAAGACCATTTTTTAGCACAAAAGCACTTGCATTACAGGTGCTTTTGTTATATAATATCAGGGCTACCGGGAATGCTAACCCGGTGGACGACACACATTGCGAGAGGTCGAGGGAAGTGCCTTCGGGTGCCGAGGCCGATGAGCGTGGTGGAGGAAAAAACTTAAAGGAGGACACAACAATGTCTGTTATTAGCATGAAGCAGCTGCTGGAGGCCGGCGTCCATTTCGGTCACCAGACCCGCCGCTGGAACCCCAAAATGGCCGAGTACATCTTCATGGAGCGCAACGGTATCTATATCATTGATCTGCAGAAGACCGTGAAGAAGCTGGAAGAGGCTTATTTCTTCGTCCGTGATCTGGCTGCCGAGGGCGGCACCGTCCTGTTCGTGGGCACCAAGAAGCAGGCCCAGGATGCCGTCAAGGAAGAGGCCGAGAAGGTCGGTATGTTCTATGTCAACGCCCGTTGGCTGGGCGGTATGCTGACCAACTTCAAGACCATGCGTCAGCGCGTGGAGCGTCTGAACCAGCTGAACCGCATGAGCGAGGACGGCACCTTTGATCTGCTGCCCAAGAAGGAAGTCATCAAGCTGAAGCTGGAGATCGAGAAGCTGGAGAAGTATCTGGGCGGCGTCAAGGAAATGAAGAAGCTGCCTGCCGCCATGTTCGTGGTGGATCTGCGCAAGGAGAAGAACGCCATCGCCGAGGCCAAGAAGCTGGGCATCCCCGTGGTCGCCATCGTGGATACCAATTGCGACCCCGATGACGCCGACTATGTCATCCCCGGCAACGACGATGCCATCCGCGCCATCAAGCTGATCGCCGCCACCATGGGCGCCGCCATCACTGAGGGCCGTCAGGGCGAGCAGCTGAGCGTTTCCGACGAGACCGCCCCCGCCGAGGAGGCCGCTCCCGTGGACACCACTCCCCGCGCTCCCCGCAAGCGCGCTTCCAAGACCGCTGAGGAGATCGCCGCTCAGTAAGCGGACGCTCACCCGGTAAACCCCTGAAACCTTACGGGGCGGTGCAGCCGCACCGCCCCTTTTTCAATGAAAAAATTTTGATTCTTAGGAGGATATATCAAATGGCTTATACCGCTGCTGATGTGAAGAACCTGCGCGAAATGACCGGCGTTGGCATGATGGACTGCAAGAAGGCCCTGGCTGAGGCCGACGGCGACATGGACAAGGCTGTGGAGATCCTGCGGGAGAAGGGCCTGGCCGCTTCTCAGAAGAAGGCCGGCCGCATTGCCGCCGAGGGCATGGCTTACGCCGCCTCCATCGACGGCGTTGGCGTTGTGGTCGAGGTCAATGCTGAGACCGACTTCGTCGCCAAGAACGACAAGTTCGTGGATTTCGTCAAGGGCGTCGCCAATACCGTGGCCGCCTGCAAGCCCGCCGATCTGGACGCTCTGATGGAATGCAAGTACAACGGCACCGAGCTGACTGTTGCCCAGCAGCAGCAGGAGATGGTGCTGGTCATCGGCGAGAACATCAAGGTCCGCCGCTTCCACACCTTCGAGGGCGGCATCTCCGTCCCCTACATCCATGCCGGCGGCAAGATCGGCGTGCTGGTCAACCTGGAGACCGATCTGACTGCTGAGCAGGTCAGCGAGTGCGGCAAGGATGTTGCCATGCAGATCGCCGCGCTGAACCCCCGCTTCTGGGACAAGTCTCAGGTCACCCAGGATGTGCTGGATGAGGAGCGCAAGATCATGATGGTCCAGATGTCCAACGATCCCAAGATGGCCGGTAAGCCCGAGCAGGTGCTGGCCAAGATCGTGGAGGGCAAGCTGAACAAGTTCTATGCCGAAAACTGCCTGATGCAGCAGGAGTTCGTCAAGGACGGCGAGCTGACCGTTGAGAAGTATCTGGCCAAGTGCGCCAAGGAGCTGGGCGGCAGCATCGTGCTGAAGGACGCCGTCCGCTTCGCCAAGGGCGAGGGCATCGAGAAGAAGCAGGAGAACTTCGCCGAAGAGATCGCCAAGATGGCCTCCGGCAAGTAAGTCTGTCTTCACTGAAAGAAAAACAAAAGCGCCTCTGTACTGCGGTACAGAGGCGTTTTTATGATGTGCTTTACAGGTCGCGTGGCTGGAAGCCCAGACCGTAGGCGGTGTCGAAGGGGCAGAGCACTACCAACGAATCGTCATCCTGCTTTGCGGCGATGGCGCGGATGCGGGTGGCCTCGGCGCGGGAACAGGCGCACAGCAGCACTCGGCGGCTGGAGCCGGAATACATACCCTCGGCATCCATGGCAGTGACACCCCGGCCGATCTCATTCATAATGGCTTTGGAAACCTTTTGTCCCTCGTCGGTGACGATCAGCGCCATCTGCCCGGAAATAAAGCGGCCGGTGACTTTATCGATCATGGTCGTGCTGACCGCCGTCATAATGATGCCGTGCAGGACGGCGTCCAATTGTCCGAAGATCAGTCCGCCCAGCAGGATGACCGTACCATCGATGAAAATGGTGATGTTGCCGATGGACAGATGGGGCAGCTTCTTTTGCAGACTGAGGATGAGAAAATCGGTGCCGCCGGTGGAGGAGCCCCGCCAATAGATCAGTGCCAGTCCGGCACCGGACAGGGCGCCGGCAAAGATCGCTGCTACAAATTTTTCACCGGTATAGACGGGAAAGAGGGGAAAAACCGCATCCATCAGCAGCGTGGAGATGAACATGGTGCGCAGCGAACGCAGAAAGAATCGGCGCCCAAGCGTGCGGACGCACAGCAGAATGATGGGAATATTCAGCAGCAGGGTGCAGACGCCGATGGGCAGCTGCGTGAAGTGGTTGACGATGATGGCAAGGCCGGAGATACCGCCGGGGGCAAAGTCGGCGGGAGAGGCAAAACTGTAGATCCCGGCGGCGTACAGCGCGCCACCGATGAGATCTATCAGAAGATCGGTCATCAGGGGGGAAAGCTTTTGGTGGTCGGTCATGGGCAGCGCTCCTTTTCTAAAACAGACACGGAAGAACGCAAGCCGGATGCTATGCGTTTTCAGGTCGGCTCTATTATAACACGCTTTTTCCGCCTGTCAATGAGGGGTGCAGGATTGACGGCGGGGCGGTTTTGCGGTATACTATTGAAGTTTGGGGAAAAGGGGGGCTGGACATGGAGGCACTGAAAATGCTGCCCGGGCTGCTGCTGCCCTGGTACGAAAAAAACCGCCGGGCGCTGCCCTGGCGGGAGGATCGGGAGCCCTATCATGTGTGGCTCTCTGAGATCATGCTGCAGCAGACCCGTGTGGAGGCCGTCCGGAACTATTACACCCGCTTTCTGGCGGCGCTGCCCGATGTGCAGGCGCTGGCTGCCTGCCCCGAGGAGCAGCTGCTCAAGCTTTGGGAAGGGCTGGGTTATTACAACCGGGCCCGCAATCTGCAAAGGGCGGCGAGGATCGTCGCGGAGCACGGCTTTCCCGACACGTTTGAAGGGCTGCTGGCCCTGCCCGGCGTGGGGGAATACACTGCCGGGGCGGTGGCTTCCATCTGCTTTGACCGGCCGGTGGCGGCGGTGGACGGCAATGTGCTGCGGGTGCTGTCCCGCTTTCTGGCCGATCCTGCCCCCATCGACACGCCCCAGGCCAAAAAGGCCGCCAAGGCGGCGCTGGAGGCGGTCTATCCTGCCCGGCGGACGGGGGATTTTACGCAGGCCCTGATGGAGCTGGGGGCTACGGTGTGCGTGCCCAACGGCCCGCCCCGGTGCAGTGACTGCCCCCTGCGGGAGCGCTGTGCCGCCTTTTTGGCGGGAAAGCCGGAGGCTTATCCGGTGAGGACGGCGAAAAAGCCCCGACGGGCGGAGGCTCGCACCGTACTGCTGCTGTACTGCGGCGACCGTCTGGCGCTGGAAAAACGCCCGCAGGGCGGGCTTCTGGCGGGGCTGTGGCAGCTGCCCAATGTCCCGGGAGTGCTTTCGCCAGAGGAGGCCGCCGCGCGGGCAGCGGAATGGGGCTGTGAGCCCCACGACCTGCTGCGGCATCAGCACAGGACGCATATTTTCACCCACATCACATGGGAGATGGAAGGCTATCTGCTGTCCTGCGGCCGGGAGGATCCCCGCTTTTTCTGGGCCGACAAACATGAATTACAGGAAAAATACGCGCTGCCCACGGCCTTCCGGCAGTTTTTGGAGGAGTAAAAGGAGTCATATGAAAGAGCTTTGGCAAATGTTCTTGGCCTTCGCCCGCATCGGCGGCCTGACCTTTGGCGGCGGCTACGCCATGCTGCCCATGTTACAGAAAGAAGTTGTGGAAAAATATCACTGGGCTACCGAGGAGGAGCTGATGGATTATTACGCCATCGGCCAGTGTACCCCCGGCGTCATCGCCGTCAACACCGCCACCTTTGTGGGGCAGAAGCAGCGGGGCACCATCGGCGGCATCTTCGCCACCCTGGGCGTGGTGTGCCCGTCGCTGGTCATTATTTCGGTCATCGCCGCGTTTATCGGCAATTTTGCCCACCTGGCCGTGGTGCAGAACGCCTTCGCCGGCATCCGCGTCTGCGTCTGCGTGCTGATCTTTAACGCCGTGCTCAAGCTGTGGAAAAAATCGGTCACCGACAAGCTGGGCGTGGCCATCTTCCTGATCGTCTTTTTAGGATCGGTGTTCCTGGAGCTTTCGCCGGTGGTCTATGTGCTGCTGGCCGGTGTGGCCGGTGTGGTCATCAAGAATTGGGAGGTGCGGGCAAAATGATCTTTGTGCGTCTGTTTCTGGAGTTCTTTAAGGTAGGCCTGTTCGCCATCGGCGGCGGTATGGCCACCTTCCCCTTCCTGACCGATCTGGCGGAAAAGACCGGCTGGTACACCCAGCAGCAGCTGGTGGACATGGTTGCCATCGCCGAGTCCACTCCCGGCCCCATCGGCGTCAACACCGCCACCTATGTGGGCTTTCAGATGGAGGGCATCCCCGGCGCGCTGACGGCCACCATCGGCCTGATCACGCCGTCCATCATCGTCATCCTCATCATCGCCCGGGTGCTGGAGAAGTTCCGGGACAGCAAACTGGTGAACAATGCTTTCTGCGGTCTGCGTCCGGCCTCCACCGGTCTGATCGCCGCCGCCGGATTTTCGGTGGTGCTACTCACCCTCACCGGCGGACAGGCCGACAGTGTCGCCGATCTGGCTGCATGGAACGGCGCGATCCACTGGCCCAGCATCGTGCTGGCGGCGGTGCTTCTGCTGCTGACCCGGAAGATCAGGCAGACAAAGGATCTGCATCCGGTGGTGTTCATCGCCCTTTCGGCGGTGGTGGGCATCGTCTTCGGCTTCGCGGGGGTGTAATCCCCGCTTCGGTGTACGAAATCACCATAGAAATTTTATTGCCCCTCGGGAAAGTTTTTGCATTTT
>CAZDUQ010000032.1:0-1586 GCA_964508665.1 uncultured Oscillospiraceae bacterium
CGGGAGGTCTTTTCCCAGCGCAGCACGGAGCACCACTGGTTATACTTCATGGGCAGATCCCGGTGGCTCTGGATCACGTTTTTGAAATGCTCACAGAACAGCGTCTCGGAGGTGGGTCGGATGCAATAGCGCTCCTCCAGCTTTTCGTTACCGCCATAGGTGACCCAGGCGCACTCGGGGGCAAAGCCCTCCACATGATCCTTTTCCTTTTGCAGCAGGGATTCGGGGATGAGCATGGGCATCATCACATTCTCGTGGCCGGTCTCCTTAAAGCGGCGATCCAGCTCCTTCTGAATATTCTCCCAGATGGCGTAGCCATAGGGACGATAGACGAACATTCCCTTAATGGAGGAATAGTCGATCAGCTCGGCCTTTTTGCACACATCGGTGTACCACTGAGCAAAATCCACCTCCATATCGGTGATGGCGTTGACGGCCTTTTTCTCTTTTGCCATAGATTTCTCAGTCCTTTTTCAACAGAATAGTTCTTGTTTTGTTTTTGCCCCAACAAAGCGACAGGCCGCCCCAAGGGACGGCCTGTAAGGATGGGGCTTTCTCAGGAAAACAGCGCCAGAACGCCGGTCAGCAGGAAGAACGCCACGGCGCAGCCGATGGTCAGCTTCTGCAGCTTGGCCTCCATAGAGCGGCTCTTGTTCATGCCGAAGAAGGTATCGGAAGAACCGCCGCCATAGGCGCCCAGGCCCTCGGACTTGCTGTTCTGAGCCAGGATCAGCACGGTCATGACCACGCACACCAGCACATCCAGAATGGAAAGGATCAATTGCAGGGTAGAATTCATAATAGTTGGCCTCCAGTTATCTCAGCCGGACATCCGGCGACAATTACAGTACGATATATTCTATCATAAGTATTTGGCAAAATCAAGGGATTTTTCGGGGAAATTTGTCCGGCTGCGGCAGGAATTCTCAGATACGGGCCACGCCGCTCTCCCGCGCAGCCCGGGCCACCGCCTTTGCCACGGCGGGGCCCACCCGGGGATCAAAGGCGGCAGGCAGCACATAATCGGCGCACAGCTCGCTTTCGGGCACCAGCTCCGCCAGGGCATAAGCTGCGGCGATCTTCATCTCGTCATTGATGTCCGACGCCCGCACATCCAGCGCCCCGCGGAAGATCCCGGGGAAGGCCAGCACATTGTTCACCTGATTGGGGAAGTCCGATCTTCCGGTGGCCACCACCTTGGCCCCTCCGGCCTTAGCCTCGTCGGGGAATATCTCCGGCACCGGGTTGGCACAGGCGAAGATGATGGCGTCCCGGGCCATGGTCTGCACCATCTCCCGGGTCAGCGCCCCGGGAGCGGACACGCCGATGAACACATCGGCCCCCGCGATGACCTCCTTCAGGCTGCCCGAGCGCTTTTCCCGGTTGGTCAGGCGGGCGATGTCGGCCTTTTCGCCCGTCAGATCCTCCCGGCCCTCATAAATGGCGCCCTTTCGGTCGCACATGATGACATTCTTCAGCCCCATGGACAGCAGCAGGCGGATGATGGCGGTACCCGCCGCTCCCGCACCGGAGGTCACCACCCGGATGTCCTCCAGCCGCTTGCCCACCACCTTCAAAGCGTTGAG
>CAZDUQ010000032.1:1686-11239 GCA_964508665.1 uncultured Oscillospiraceae bacterium
AGGTCACCACCCGGATGTCCTCCAGCCGCTTGCCCACCACCTTCAAAGCGTTGAGCAGCCCGGCCAGCGTGATAACGGCAGTGCCGTGCTGATCGTCGTGGAAGACAGGGATGTCGCACCGCTCCTTGAGCCGCCGCTCAATCTCAAAGCACCGGGGGGCGGAGATATCCTCCAGATTGATGCCGCCGAAGGAACCGGCCAGCAGGGCCACCGTGTTGACGATGTCATCCACATCCCTGGAGCGGATGCACAGCGGAACGGCATCCACCCCGCCAAAGGCCTTGAACAGGGCGCACTTGCCCTCCATCACCGGCATACCGGCCTCCGGCCCGATGTCGCCCAGGCCCAGCACGGCGGTGCCGTCGGTGACCACGGCCACCAGATTGCCCCGGCCGGTGTATTTGTAGGACAGGGACACATCGTCCCGGATCTTCAGACAGGGCTCGGCCACGCCGGGGGTATAGGCGATGGCCAGCTCCTCCCCGTTGGTGATGGGGCACTTGTTGCGGATCTCCAGCTTGCCCCGCCACTGCTCGTGGGCCAGCAGGGCCTTTTCCTTCACATCCATGGAACGCGCCTCCTTATTTGCGGGCGATGGCCGCCTTTGCAGCGCGGACGATATGGTCGGCGGTCAGGTCAAAGCGCTTGCGCAGGAAGTCCTCGGTGCCCACCTCGCCGAACTCATCGTTGACACCCACCATCTCCACGGGGACGGGGCAGCTGCGGCTCAGGCTGTTGGCCACGGCAGAACCCAGACCGCCGATGATGTTGTGGTTTTCGGCAGTGACCACGCAGCCGCAGGTCTTTGCATATTCGGCCAGCGTTTCGTCATCCATGGGCTTCCAGGTAAAGGCGTTGAGCACGGCGGCGGAGATGCCCTCGCTCTCCAGCGCGGCGGCGGCCTTGAGCGCCTCGGCAGTCATGATGCCGGAGGCCACAATGGCCACATCCCTGCCCTCCCGCAGACGAGCCAGCTTGCCCATCTCAAAGGTGGAGCCCTCCTCAAAGATGCCCACGGCATTTTTGCGCAGCAGACGGATGTAGAAAACGCCATAGGCCTTTTCCAGCTCCCGGATCATCCACTCCAGCTGGACGGTGTCAGCCGGCTCCAGCAGGGTGATCTGGGGGATGGACATCAGGGTGCCCATATCCTCAAAGGGCATATGGGTGCCGCCGTTATAGGCCGCGGTGACGCCGGGGTCAGAGCCGATGATGCGCACATTCAGCTTGGCGTAGGCGCAGGAGATAAAGATCTGATCCACGCAGCGGCGGGAGGCAAAAGGGCCGAAGGAATGGGCAAAGGGAATCATCCCGGCAGCCGACATACCGGCGGCCACGCCGATCATGTTGTTCTCCTGAATGCCGCAGTTGATAGCCCGGTCGGGGAACTCGTTAAAAAAGGCCTTCATGCCGGAGGAGCCCACCAGATCGGCATCCAGCACGGCGATCCGGTCGTTTTCCCGGGCCAGCTCCTGCAGGGTCCGGCAGTAAACAGCCCGCATCTCCCGGGCTTCTTTTTCAAAAACAGACTTGACGGTATACATGGTATGCTGCCTCCTTTAAGCCTTGCGTGCCGCTTCCAGCGCGGCCTCGGCCTTTTCGATGCTGGGAGCGATCTGTTCGGCGGTAAACTTGATATGATGGCAGGGGAAGGTCTGCTCGGCCAGCTCGCAGCCGTGGCCCTTGACGGTGTCCAGCACGATCATCACGGGCTTGTCCTCCTGCGCCTTACCAGCGGCAATGGCCTCCACGATGGCGTCGATGTCGTGGCCGTTGACCTTCTGCACGAACCAGCCGAAGGCGCGGAACTTGTCCACCATGTCGCCCATCCACAGCACATCGTCACAGGCGCCGTCCAGCTGCTGCTTGTTCAGATCCACAAAGGCGATGAGATGATCCAGCATCTGATGGGCGGCAAAGGCCGCGCCCTCCCAGACCTGGCCCTCATCGCATTCGCCGTCGCCCAGCACCAGATAGGTATAGGCATCATTGCGGCCCAGAATGCGGTTGCCCATAGCCAGCCCGCAGGCGGTGGAGATGCCCTGGCCCAGAGAGCCGGTGGTCATGTCCACACCGGTGGTTTTCAGCCGATCGCAGTGAGAGGGGAAGTGAGTCCCGCCCTGATTCAGGGTCAGCAGCTCCTCCCGGGGGAAATAGCCCTTCAGGGCCAGCGTGGCGTAAACGGCGGGGCCGGCATGGCCCTTGCTCATCACCAGCTTGTCACGGTTTTCCCACTGGGGGTTCTGCGGGTCGATGCGCATTTCCCTGCCGTAGAGCACGGCCAGCAGCTCCACCACGCTCATGGAGCCGCCGATGTGGCCAAAGCCCAGATGGGCCAGCTCCTTCAGAGTCTCCACCCGAATTTCTTCGGCAAAGACGCGGAGTTCCTTATTCTTTTCCATTACAGACACCTGCCATCCTTATTTTATAGATCGGATACCTGATTATTGATTGTATCACAGTTGCCGCCGCTTTTCAAGCCGCCGGGAGCCGCCAATGCCCGGATCACCGCCCCCGCCGCCGTCAGGCCCGCCACCGAGGGTACAAAGCTGACGCTGCCCGGCAGCTGCCGCCGTCCGCCGTCGGAGATCGTCTCCATCGGGGTCATGGCAGGTTCGGTGGAATAGACCACCTGCAAATGGGTGATGCCCCGCTTGCGCAGCCGCTGCCGCAGCACCCGCGCCAGGGGGCAGGTGTCGGTTTTTGCCAGATCGGTGACGGTAAATCGGGTGGGATCCAGCTTGTTTCCCGCCCCCATACAGCTGATGATGGGCGTTCCCGCCGCCTTTGCCCGGCAGATCAGCTCCACCTTAGCCGAGACGGTGTCAATGGCGTCCACCACATAGGAAAATGCCGAAAAATCAAAGCTGTCGGCGGTCGTCTCGTCAAAAAAGCACTGCCGCGTCTCCACCGTGATCTCCGGGTCGATGTCGGCGATGCGCCGGGCCATCACCTCCGCCTTTGGCTGGCCGATGGTAGATCGCAGCGCCACGATCTGCCGGTTCAGGTTGCTCTCGCTGACGGTGTCGTCATCCACCAGCAGCAGCCGCCCCACCCCGGCACGAGCCAGCGCCTCACAGGCAAAGCCCCCCACGCCGCCGATGCCGAACACCGCCACATAGCTGTTTTTCAGTCGTTCCACGCCGTCCCCGCCCAGCAGCAGGGCGGTGCGGCTATCTTTTTCCGAAACACTCATCGGATGGTACCTCCTCCCAGCACCACATCGCCGTCATAAAACACCACGGCCTGTCCGGCGGTGATGGCCCGGATGGGTGTGTCGAACTTCACCCGGGCGCTTCCGTCCTCCCCGGGGTATACCGTGCAGGGCGTTTCTTCCTGATGGTACCGGGTGCGGGCGGCGCAGCGGAAGGCTGCCATTGGCTCCTCAAAGGCGATCCAGTTCAGGTCATCGGCCTCCAGCTCATTCCGGAAGAGATCCTCGTTTTCCCCAAGCATGACGGTATTGCGGTGGGCATTTTTGGCCACCACATAATAGGGATGCCGCCCGGAAATGCCGATGCCCCGCCGCTGGCCGATGGTGTAGCACTCGATGCCCCCGTGCTGCCCCAGAATGCAGCCGTCCATGTCGATGAAATCCCCCGGCTCCGGGGTGTGGCCGGTGTGCTCCCAGATAAAGCGGGCATAGGCCCCGTCGGGGACGAAGCAGATATCCTGGCTGTCGGGCTTGTCGGCGTTGGAAAAGCCCGCCTGCCGTGCCAGCTCCCGGATGTCCTCCTTGGAATACTCCCCCAGCGGCAGCCGCAGATGGGCCAGCTGATGCTGGCTCAGGGTGTACAGCACATAGCTCTGGTCCTTTTGTTCCGAAACGCCCTTTTTCAGCAGCCAGCGACCGGCCTCCCCCTGCTGGATACGGGCATAATGCCCAGTGACCACAAAGTCCGCCCCCTGCGCCAGCGCCCGATCCAGCAGCAGGCCGAACTTCAGATAGCGGTTGCAGTTGATACAGGGATTGGGCGTGGCCCCCTGCAAATAGGAGTGGGCAAAATGATCCATCACGCTGGCCCGGAAGCGGGGCTGCCCATCCCAGATCTGATGGGGTGCGCCCAGCCGCTGGCAGACGGCGGCCGCCTCCAGCGCATCGTCTCCGCTGCCGCAGCCCTTTTTATCGTGGAGCCGCAGGGTAACGCCGGTGATGTCGTGGCCGGCCCGCTTTGTCAGCAGCGCCGCCACCGAGCTGTCCACGCCGCCGGACATGGCGATATATGCGTTCATGATCCTATCATCCTTTCCCTGTTGTGCCGCCGCAGAGAAGACCGCAGGGCGCGGCCCCAAAAACACTTTCTCCCGGCAGCAAAACAGGGGCGACCGCAGCCGCCCCTGTTGATTGTTGACAGATTATTCCTCGTTCTCTTCCCCGTCCAGCTCATCCACGATCTCGGACAGGTCGAACTCCAGGTCTTCGCCGCAGGCGGGGCACTTCATGCTGCCCTTGGCCAGGACATCCTCATCCACGATGATCTCTTCCTCGCAGGTGGGGCAGGTCAGCTGGTACAGATCCTCATCCTCCAGCTCGTCGTCCTCCTCGTCGAACTCCTCATCCCCGTCGTCTTCTTCCAGTTCCAGGATCTCGCAGATATCCTCCAGCTCGTCGTCCATGTCGTCCAGATCCTCGTCGATGGCATCCAGAGCATCCTCCAGATCATCCAGGGCTTCGTCCATGGCGTCCAGAGACTCCTCCATCATATCCATCTCATCGTTGATCGCGCCCACTTCGTCATCCAGATCGGCGACGGACAGGGCAATGTCGTCCAGCGTGTCGATGATGGCAGCCAGCAGCTTGCCCTCCTTGGTGGTCTGGTCGATCTCCATGCCCTCCAGCAGGCCCTTCAGGTATGCGGTCTTTTCGGTAATGGTCATGCTTCGTTCTCCTTTCCTGTGCGGTACACAGTTGGTCAGACGGTCGGTAAACAGTTTATGCCTTGGAACGGCCCAGATATTCGCCGGTACGGGTATCCACCTGGATCTTTTCGCCCTCGTTGATGAACAGGGGCACGCGCACCACGGCGCCGGTCTCCAGCGTGGCGGGCTTGGTGACGTTGGTGGCGGTATCGCCGCGGACGCCGGGCTCGGTCTCGGTGACCTCCAGATCCACGAACATGGGGGGCTCCACACCGAAGACGCTGCCCTTGAAGGACAGAACCTTGCACTCCATGTTCTCCTTGACGAACTTGAAGGCATCGCCCAGCTTTTCGCTGTTGATGGGCTCCTGGTCATAGGTCTCGGTGTCCATGAAGTAGTACAGGTCGCCGTCGGCGTACAGGTACTGCATGGTGCGGCGCTCGATGACGGCCTCCTCGAACTTGTCGGTGGGGTTAAAGGAGCGCTCCACCACCGCGCCGGTGATGACATTCTTATACTTGGTGCGGACAAAGGCGGCGCCCTTGCCGGGCTTCACGTGCTGGAATTCCACGACCTGGAACACCTGGCCGTCCATCTCAAAGGTCTTTCCGTTTCTGAAATCTCCTGCTGACAACATAACTGATATATGCCTCCTAAAATTTTATTAACATACTTAACAGGGATAGTTTACACGATATCGGAAGAAATTGCAAGTCCCACCTGCGGTTTTCCTTACAGAATCCGCAATTCTTTGGGCGCCAGCGTCAAATTTCGCTTGCCATCGGCCCCCAGATAGACCATATCCTCGATGCGGACGCCGAATTTCCCCGGCAGATAGATGCCCGGCTCGATGGTGATCACATTGCCCTGCACGAAGGGACGGGGATATGCCTTGGAGGCCCGGGGATTTTCGTGGATGTTCAGGCCCAGGCTGTGGCCCAGACCGTGACCGAAATAATCGCCATAACCGGCGGCGGCGATGACATCCCGGGCGGCCTTGTCCACCTCGCTGCCGGGGACACCCACCTCCAGCGCCTGGATGCCCGCCAGCTGGGCCCGCAGCACGGTGTCATAGACCTTTTTCATCTCATCGGTGGCATAGCCCACCGCAAAGGTACGGGTCATGTCGCTGTGATAGCCGCCCACCATGGCGCCGAAGTCGATGGTGACAAAGTCGCCGGCCTCGATCTTCTTGTCGCCGGGAGTACCGTGGGGCAGGCTGCTCTTGGCCCCTGAAACAAAGATGGTCTGGAAGGACACGCCGGTGGATCCAAGACGGGCCATACGGTAATCCAGCTCGGCGGCCACCTCCCGTTCCACCGCGCCGGGACGGATCAGGGGAATGATCTCCTCCAGCGCCTGCTCGGCAATGCGCTGCGCCGCCACGATGCGCTCGATCTCTACTTCCTCCTTGACCTCCCGCAGTTCGGCAAAGGCCTCTCCGGCGGCGATCAGTTCTGCCGACACCGCCGCCGTGTAGCGGGCGTGGGTGGCCACGGTCATGTCCTGGTCTTCAAACAGCAGCCGCTTCAGCCCCTGCTCCGCGCACAGCTGCTGCACGCACTGGGGATAGCTGACATCGGGCTGGATCACCTGATAGCCCCAGGGAGCCACGGCCTTTTCGGCAGCTTCGATGTAACGGGAGTCGGTGAAGCAGAAGCCCTTGCCGTCGGCGGTCACCAGCACCATGCCCTCCAGCCCCACAAAGCCGGTGGCATAGCAGAGATTTTCCTCCTCGGTGATCAACACGCCGTCACAGTCCAGCTTTTTGGCCATGGCGGCCAGCTTATTCAGTCGTTCCATAAGAGATTCCTCCTGTATTTCATTTGTATTTTATTATGTAGGATTTGCCGTTTTCCGCTCCACCCGGTTCTTTATTTCCGCCTTCTCAGCCCTGCGTGACTTTTGACCGGCCAAAAGTGCCTCCCCGAAGGCAATGAGAAGGCTAAAATAAGCCGCCGCGCTGACGGAAAAATCGGAAAGCTTGATTTATATGGCCCCGGCGGCGGCCCATTCCCGCTTCATGGTCAGCGCATCCTCCGCCTGCGTCCCGGCCGACTCACAGATGATCCGGGGCGTCAGCCCCCGCTCGGCCAGCAGTCGGGCCAGCGGCCCGAACTCCGGCCCGTATTCCGTATCCGCAAAGGTCAGGTGCCGCACCTCGCCCCCGGCACCGTATTCGATCTTGCTGAAATGAGAATGGAACCCCGAGGCCCGCTCCCGCCCCAGCTGCTGCTCCAGCAGCTCCAGCAGGGCGGCGAAGTCCGCCTCCGTGCGCATACCGCCCCGGGTGCGGGCGTTGAGGTGCCCGAAGTCGATGCAGGGCAGCAGCCGCTCGTCCATCCGGCAGATGCGGCACACCTCCGGCCCGTCTCCCAGTACATTGATCTTGCCCATAGTCTCGATGCACATCCGCACATGCCCCAGCCCGGCGCCTTCCAGCGTCCGCAGCGCCTCCCGCAGGTTCAGCAGAGTGTGCTCCATGGCGGTTTCACGCTCCATGCCCGAAAGTCCGCCGCAGTGTACTACGATGCGGTCGCCGCCCATCCAGTCACAGGCCCGGGCCGCTTGGAGGATATACCCGCAGTTCTTTTCCACCCGCTCCGGGCTGTCCCCCGAGAGGTTGATGTAATAGGGCGCGTGGAGGGACATGACAATCCCCTGCTCCGCCGCCGCCGCGCCGATGGCCCGGGCGGTGTCCTCCCCGATGTTCACGCCCCGCCCGCACTGGTACTCATAGCAGTCCAGTCCCAGCTCCCGCAGCCATTTGGGCGCGTGGATGCTGCCCTTGTATGCCCGGGTGAAGCTGTCGCTGTTTCCGGCGGGGCCAAACAGCGGTCTGTTCATACGCATCACGGCCTTTCTCGGCGGAAAGGCAGCTCGGCCAGCCGCCGCAATCCGAAATACCACAGATAGGTGTCGGTGGATTCCACCAGAATGCCCTTGCAGCCGAACCGGCGGGCACCCCACATATCGGTAAAGATCTGATCCCCCACCAGCGCCAGCTTTTCGGGCGGAAGGCCCAGCTCCGCCGCCGCCCGGCGGAAGCCGCCAAGGGCGGGCTTTTTCGCCAGATTGCGCCAGGGCAGCTCCACCGCCTGTGCAAAGGCCCGCACCCTATCCTGATGCCGATTGTTGGAGAGGATATACAGGGCGATGCCCTGTCGGCGAAGGGAATCCATCCAGTTCAGCACCGGGCGGGAGGGCATGGCATCCCGCGTCTGCATCAGGGTTCCGTCGATGTCCAGCAGCAGACCGGAGACGCCCATGCGGCGCAGCAGCTCCGGGGTGATACCCGTCACATCGGGCAGAAATACATGAGGGAAGGGCAAAGGCATAAGCAGGCTCCTATGGGAATAGATTTCAATCGGGTTTATTTATTGTAACATATTTGCACGGCAACTGACAAGAGGTGAGTCCATCATGTGGGAAAAAACCAAGGGATTTCTGGCGGTGACGGCACAGGATGCCCGCACCGGTGAGGCGCTGGGCGCGCCCTGTGTCTGTCTGTATTACCGCATCGGGGAGCGGGGCACCCTTCAGCGGGGGCAGCTGCCCCTGTCCGGTCGGGGCGGGCTTTTGGGCATTTATGACGGCAGCGGGCTGGCCGCCGCACAGCCGGAACGGCTGGCACGGGATATCCAGTCGGAGTGTGCCCGCTGGGGCTTTGGCGGCGCGGTGCTGGATTTTTCTCCGCCGGAGGATGGGCTGTCCCGGCTGGAGACGCTGTGTACCGCGCTGAGCCGGATGCAGGTGCGGTATTTTCTCTCTGAGGGGTTGGCTGCCTGGGGCGGGGAAAGCGCGCCGGTGATCGTCCCGGCGGCGGTGAGCGGCGGCAGCTTTGCGCAGGTGCTGGAGGCGCTGTGTACCCGGTGGGGCGCGCAGCGGCTGTGTCTGGATCTGGTGCGGGTATGCAGCGATTTTCCCATGCCCACCTATGACCCGGACGGTACGGCGCTCTCACCCGATGATTTCCGACGGCTGCTGGACACCTATCAGCCTCAGAGCTATTTTTCCGACCGGCTGTGCTGCAAATATTTCACCTATCGCAAGCAGAACGGCAGCGCCCATTTCGTCCTGTTCGACGACGCCCAGACCGCCGCCCGCAAGCTTTCACTGATCTGCGAGGCGGGGATCGGGCACGTGTTTCTGCTGTACAGCGAGTGGGGACGGGAGGCGGGAGAGCTACTGGCGGGCCAGCCGCCAAGGCGGTAATCCGTTCGCCGCGCCCGTGCCCTTTTTATTTCTCGCCCCCCGCGTTTACGGAGGGCAGCAGCACCTTCGGGCGCTCATGTCTGCCTGATGTCTGCCAGTCCCAAAAACACACAAAAGGGCCCGCCGATCACGGCGGGCCCTCTTGCTGTTGAAAAAGGAAAAGAGAGATAAAAGGGGGAATTTCGATCAGTTCTGTCAGTTCTGCCTGACAGGTATGATGGTATCACATTTCCCGCAGGAAGTTGTTGCCGAATCGTAAACATTGCTTGAACTTTTCCCGGCAAATCCCGACGGAATTTGCCGTAGGGACTGGAAAGCCGACAAAAAACATGCTATAATACGGTCAATCCCAGCGTTTGACAGAAAGGAGCCTGTCCTATGCCGCAAAACGCAGACTACCTCCGCTGGCGGGATGCCCCCGTACTGACGCCGGAGCAGCGGGCCGAGCTGGCCGCCCTCTCCGACCCGGAGGAGATCA
>CAZDUQ010000033.1:0-8443 GCA_964508665.1 uncultured Oscillospiraceae bacterium
GCTCTTCATCCTCGGTCTCCACCTGGCGGATGATGTACTCCTTGCCCTCCTGCGCCTCATTCAAAGTCATGGTCTCACCTCGTTTGTTCGGCTCGAGGTTAGCACAAGCTAACCTGGCGGCTGAAAATATGTTAGCTCCCGCTAACCTTCATTATCATAGTCGTCCGGAGGCTGTTTGTCAAGAGGTTTTCCAAAATATCCAGAAAATTCCTTACTCTGCGCACAAAAAGGCCCGCCGCGTCAGTGCGGCAGGCCGTTTTCCCTGTTTACGGAGTCGCCTTGCGGATCTGCTCGGCAAACGCCTTTGCCAGCTCCGAAAGGGCACCTTTTTTCCGATACACCATATAAATGTGACGATAGACCGGCTGCTCATCCAGCTCAAACGCCACCAGCTTGCCCGCGCGCACCCGCTCACAGGCTGCCAGCGCCGAAACAATGGAGACGCCCGCGCCCAGCGCCACCAGCTCCTGCAGCAGTTCCGGGTCGGAAACATAATGCCGCACCTGTAGGGCGCGGCTGTCGATCTCCTGCGCGCTGAGGTAGTTGTCGATCATTTTCTGGGTGCCGCTACCCTGATCCCGGAAGACCATGGGCTCCCGTAGCAGCAGCTTGCCCAGAATGCCCTGCTCCTGCATTTTGACGAATCGGGGCGTGGCAGGGGCGATAAGCACCAGCCGATCCTCCGCCACCCGCTCATAAACCAGCGACTGCCGGTTGTCCGTGCTGCCCACAAAGCCCAGCTGGATGTTTCCCTCCAGCACCTGCCTCTGCACCTGTTCGCTGTCGCCGCCCCGCACCACACAGCAGCATGAGGGGTGCTCCCGTGTGAACCGCAGCACCTGCCGGGGCAGCAGCCCCTTGGCCGGCGCGGAGGAAGCGCCAATCACCAGGTCGCGCTTGGCCTCGCCGACAGTGGCGGACTCCAGCGCGGCGCACTTGTTGACCACATCCTTGGCGTATTCATAGACTCGTCGGCCATCGGCCGTCAGCTCGATAGAGCGCTTGGACTCCCGCCGGAACAGCGACACCCGCAGAGCGTCCTCCAGCGCACTGATGTGGCTGCTGACGGTAGACTGCGCCAGATACAGGCGGCGTCCCGCCTCGGTAAAATTGCCGCACTCCACAATGGTAACAAAGATCTCCAGTTGCTTCAGGCTGATATTCATACGCCTCGCGCCCCCGCTTTCGCTCCGTTTTCCGGCTGTGCCGGTTTCGATCACATCTGCATCATTCATTTATTATTTCTATAAACATTTCCTATAGAAATTTGCAATTTCATAATACCGAATTTTGCCGACTGTTGTCAAGTATCATCGATGAACAGGATAACACTTTGCCGTCATCGTTCTTATCGATCATTTCGCTGACCGTATTGTGAAAAAACTGTAAAATTCGCTGATTCTTCAGCTTTTTCTCAGAATGTCGCCTTACAATAAAAGAGAGTATCATTTAGACCGTCCGAGACAAGAAATCCTACGCCGCAAAGGCTCCGTTCGACCCATCACGGCGTTGCGTCGCCTGAACATACAGCAAGTTTCTCCGAGGAATTTTCTGCAGTCAGGCCGGAAAAAAGCCGCGCAAAGCCGTGTGGTTTCTTATCTCAGATGGCCTTCAGGGAGGTGCCTTTTTTGAAGATCCTGGTAGTGGAGGATGAGGTCCTGCTGGCCGAATCCCTCAAGGCGCTGCTGGAGGGCCAGGGCTTTGCGGTGGACTGCATCTACAATGGCGAAGACGGCGTAGCCTGGGCCGAGACCGGCGTGTATGATCTGCTGATCCTGGATGTGATGCTGCCAAAGCTGGACGGCATCCAGGCGGCGCAGCAGCTACGCGCCCACCGGTTTGGCACACCCATTTTGATGCTGACCGCCCGTTCCGGGCTGGAGGACGAGCTTGCGGGGCTGAACGCCGGGGCCGATTATTACCTGACCAAGCCCTTTAACAGCCGCAAACTGCTGGCCTGTGTCAATGCCCTCCTGCGGCGGCAGGGCGCGCAGGTGAACGAGCTGTCACTGGGCAACACGGTGCTGGATCTTTCCACCTGCACCCTGTGCTGCGGTGAGCGGCACGTACCCCTGACGGCCCGGGAGTTTGATGTGATGCGCTTTTTGCTGTCCTCCCCGGGGCAGATCCTGTCCAAGGAACAGATCCTGTGCCGCGTCTGGGGTTATGACTCCAACGCCGTGGAGAATCACGTGGAGGTCTATGTGGGACTGCTGCGGAAGAAGCTGGCCCACATTGGCTCCAATATCCGCATCGAGGCCCGCCGTCGGCTGGGCTACCTTCTGGAGGTGTCTGAGCTGTGATCCGAAAGCTGCAATTCAAATTCGTGCTGATCAATATGCTCACCGTGACGGTGATGCTGTGCGCGATCCTGGGACTGATTTATCATTTCACCTGCGCCGATCTGGAGGACGAGAGCATCCGCATGATGCGCGCCATCGCTGCCGACCCCTTTTCCCAGGGGCGACCCGGCGACCCGGGCAACGATCTGCGGCTGCCCTACTTCACCTTGCAGCTGAGCCCGCGGGGCGATCTGGTGTCCACCGGCGGCGGCTATTATGACCTGTCCGATCAAAAGCTGCTCCAGTCTCTCATCACCCAGTCGATGGCGAGCCGGCAGGAGACCGGCACCCTGCCAGAGCACGATCTGCGCTTTTGCCGGGTGTCCTCGCCGTTGGGGACGGTGCTGGTGTTTTCCGATATGTCCAGCGAAAACAACACCCTCTCTCACCTGCTGCAAACGCTGGTATTCATCGGGATCTTCGGCTTTCTGGTGTTTCTGGGTATCAGTATGCTGCTGGCCCGGTGGGCGGTGCGTCCCGTAGCAGCAGCCTGGCAGCAGCAGCGGCAATTTGTGGCCGACGCCTCCCACGAGCTGAAGACCCCGCTGACCGTCATCCTGACCAACGCCGAGCTGCTGCGCGGCGCCACCGATGACCCGGAGCGGCAGCAGAGCTTCTCCCGAAGCATCCTGCTGATGGGCCGACAGATGCAGCGGCTGGTGGAGAGCCTTTTGGAGCTGGCCCGCTCGGATGCCGGGCAATCCCGTGAAAGCCTCCGTCCGGTGGAGCTGAGCGAGCTGGTGCTGGATGCAGCCATCGCCTTTGACGGTGTATTTGCGGAAAAGGGGCTGTCGCTGGACAGTCAGGCAGAGCCGGGGATCGTGGTCTCCGGCGAAGCGCAGGCGCTGCGGCAGGTGACCGACATCCTGCTGGACAACGCCCGGAAATACAGCGCGCCCGGCGGGCAAACCATCCTGCGGCTGTACAGCTGCGGACAGGGGAAATGCCGCCTGCAGGTATCCAACCCCGGGCCGGAGATTCCCCGGGAGGAGTTGCGCCGGATCTTCCAGCGCTTTTACCGGTTGGACAAGGCCCGCGGCCGGGACGGCAGCTTCGGGCTGGGGTTGTCCATCGCCGAGGCCATCGTCACCCGGCATCGGGGACGCATCTGGGCCGAGAGCCGAAACGGCTGCAACACCTTTTTCGTGGAGCTGCGGCGGGGATAAGGCGCAGTTCGGGGCAGACAAGAGCGCCCGGGCCGCTTATACGGACACAAAAAGTGGAGCGTATCGGTATCGATACGCTCCACCAGCTGTTTTACGGCGTCCTGCCATCCGACAGGGCTTTTTTATGGTACTTCATCAGTTTCCGTTCAGGACGATGGCCTGCACGGCCTCCACCAGATCCATGACCTTGCTGCGGGTCACCAGCGACATCGGCTGGCCGTCTACCACAGCCAGGCACTGGCTGCCGTCATAGCGGTACAGCACGATCTCCACCTGGGGGAACTGCTCGTTGTCCAGATGCAGGGTGAGACGCAGCTCCTCCCGGTCGCCCGGCTCCTCATCCACAAATTCCAGCGCGGACAGCTTCTCCAGCGCCTTTTGCAGGTCGGTGATGCTCACTTCCTCCTCGCCGTACATCCAGGTGCGGGAGTCCTCGTCCTCCTCATCCGGGACGGCAGTGAGGGTGTGGGTCTGCTCCTCCAGCGTGATGTCCAGCTGGGTCACCTGATCAAAGTCGCCCCAGAAGACCTCCTCGTGCCGCAGGTCGTCATAAGCGGCGCCCATCAGGGTGGTGTAGTTGTTATGGGACAGCTTATAGACGATCTGGGACTCCCCTACCCGCACATATTTGGTGACGCTGGGCAGCGAGGTATCTCCGTCAGCCTGTGCCTGATCGTAGGCGGCCTGCTCCTCCGCATTGCGGCCGATGTGGATCACGCATTGCAGCTGAGCGGTGTCGCCGTCGTCAGTGGTTTCGGTGTACTGCACGGTGACGGTGAGCCAGGGCTCTGTCAGGCCGAAGGACTCCAGCTCCTCCGCAGTGGCGTTGTAGGTGACATAATCGCTCAGGGGCAGAGTGGCGATCTTGTTCAGATAGGTGGTGACCTTGTCGGTGTCCAGCGGCAGGGACTCCCCGTTCAGCTGAGCGAAATACACATCCTCCGTCGAATAGCTGTTGGTGCTCTCCGTATCCTTTATAATGGTGTAATCCTGACAGCCGGTAAAGGTCACATCCACGATCTTTTCAAAGCCGCCGGTCTCATCGTTTTGGATCATGTCGGAAAGCTCCAGATCCACCAGCTCCATGGGATCCTCCGGCACCAGATATACATTGCCGTCGCCGATGTCCACATAGCGCTGCTCATCCATCTTGCTGAAATCTCCCAGACGGATCTGATATTCCGCCTCCGCCGTGGTCAGGGTGATGACGGCCTCCGGCTCGTCCAGGCCGTACTGGCTCACATCCTCGGGGCTTTCGATGATGAAGGACACGCCGAAGGCCGCGAAGGGCTCCAGGATCTCCCCCACCTGCTCCTGACTCACGGGGAAGGCCTCGTCCCCGTCATACAGCCAGCCGTTCTCCCCCCGATGGAAGGAAAGGCCCGCTTCCCCGTCGATCTCCCACGAAAGGGTCTCCACCGTGTCGGCGGGGAGCTCCAGCACCACGGCGTCGCTGACGCGGATCTCCTCCTGCCGGGCTTCATAGCGCTTCAGGGCGAAGGTGGCGCCGCAGACTACCGCCAGAACGGCCGCCAGGATGGCCATTTTCTCAGACCGTTTCATTCTGCTTGCCTCTCTTTCTCACGATCACGCAGACGCCCACGCCCAGATAGGCCAGCGGCAGAATGCCGATCATCAGCGCCTTCAGGGTGGAGCCGGTGGATTCGTTGATGGTCAGATAGTTATAATTCAGGCTCTTGCTGCGGATGGAGATGGCTTCACGCTCGCCCATCAGGGCGCTGAGAGCGTTCATGGTCAGGTCCACATTGGCACCGGAGGACCAGGCATTATACATATCCTGCAGGAACAGCTCCGAAACGGACAGCCAGACGATCTGGCCGCCGTCTTCGATCTCCACCGATACGCCCAGAGAGAAGGGGCCGTCGATATCGCCCTCCTCGTAGTCATAGGTATCCAGAGCGTAGCCCGCCGTCTTGCTGAAGGCGGTATCCGAGGTGTCCATCAGGCTGGTGACCTCGGCCTTGCCGGTGTAGCCCACCGTCAGGCCCTGCGCAATGGGCAGGATGGCGTAATAGCTTTCCTCCAGAAGCGGGTCGGTGATGGCACTGCTTTCCAGCTGGGGCACCAGAACATAGGGGTAGCCGGACATATACCGGCTGCGGTCGCTTTCGATGACGATGCCCTCGTGCACCGTGATGCTGTATTCCTCCAGCAGGCTGTTCAGGTTTGTCAGCGGGTCGCCGTCCACCGGGCCGGAGACCACCAGCAGCTTGCCGCCGCTTTGGGCATAGGACAGGAGCAGATCCCGCTCGGTCTCGGAGATGTCGGTGTCGGGGGCATAGATCAGCACTGCGTCGGCATCCTCAGGCACCGCATCCACCGTCAGCAGGGACAGGGTGGCCGTCTGGATGTTGTCCTTTTCCACCGACTCGGCAAGGGTGCCGGACAGGGTGGTCTCGCCGTGGCCCTCCAGCACATACAGCAGGGGCAGCTCCTCGGTCACCACATAATCGATGGCCGAGGTGATGGCGCCCTCGCCGTCAAAGCCGGAGGCGGTGTAGCTGTAGGAATAGTAATCGAACTCGGTCTCGTAGATGTCCGCATAGCTCACATAGCGGTACCGCTCCCCCGACTCCACGATCAGCGAGTTGTTGGGCACGGTCTCGTCGGTGTACTGCTGGGTAAAGGTGGGGTACACATCGGGGTTTTTCTTTACCACTGTCAGGTGAGAGGAAAGGCTCTCGTACTTGCTCAGCAGATTTTCCAGAATTTCGTCCTCTGCGTCGGCCTGCACCACCCAGTAGATGGTCACATCCTGCTGAAGGCTGTTTACCACCACTTTGGTGTTGCTGGTGATGGAATACAGCTTGCTGGAGCTGATATCCAGCCTGGTAAGGGTGGTGGGCAGCGCGGCGGCGAACAGATTGACCGCCACCAGGATGGCCAGCACCAGTGCCGTCATGAACAGCGAATAGGAGCCGCCACGCAGGGCCAGCTGCCCGCCACGGGTCTTTTTTTGCAGATTCATCAGTTATACCTCCGCTTTTCCAGCGACTGCACCGTCAAAAACAGGAACAGGACGATGACCGTCAGAAAATATACGATGGCCGTCAGATCGAACACGCCGTTGATGATGGTCTCCAGCCGGTCGAACAGGGACAGGGTGCGCATCACATCGGGCAGCAGGCCCTCGAACACCGTGGCGTCCAGCCGGTAGGCCACTACCGTGAGGGCCATCAGACCCAGACCTACGCCATAGGACAGCAGCTCGTGGCGGGTCAGGCGGAACACCACCCAGCCCAGCAGGGCCGCACAGACAAAGAGCACCACTACCGTGCCGAAGGCCGTGGAGGAGACATATTCCGCCAGACTGACGCTGAAATAATTGAACAGGATGACGGCGATGCCCAGACCGGCGGCCATGCCCTGATTTTCGGTCAGAGAGGAGAGAAACACGCCCACGGCGATCAGCGCCGCGCCCATGATGAAAAAGGCCAGCAGGCTGCCGTAGGAGGTAGGCAGATAAACCTCACCGTACCGGGAGAAGATCAGCGGGTAGGTGGAAATGATGCACATGGGCACCAGAAAGACCGTCAGCAGGGCCAGGAACTTCCCCAGCACAACCTTTGTGGTGGACAGGGGCAGAGAATACAGCAGCTGGTCGGTGCGCTGCCGCCGCTCCTCGGCGATGACGCGCATGGTCAGAATGGGGACGATGACCACGAACACCAGACTGGAAAAGCTGAGCACATATTCAAAATTGCTCACCGCGCCGTTCAGATTATACATCATGGCGCCCACGCCTACAAATACCAGCAGAAACGCGCCGAACACATAAGCGGTCAGGCTCTGGAAATAGCTGCGCAGCTCGTGCTTCAAAATAGCGATCATGCCTGTTCCACCTCCTGTTCCTCCGCGGCGGCCTCGGTCGCGGGGGCTTCGTTCTCATCGGGGGTCTCCTCCGGGGTCTCCTCAGACAGCTCCAGGAAGACATCCTCCAGATTGCCCTTTTTCAGGGACATTTCGTACAGCACCCGTCCGCTGGCGGCAAAGGCACGGAAGACCGCCGCGGCCGTCTGCCGCAGGGCATCGCTGCCGCACCGCAGGCTGGCCCGGGTCTGCTGCTCCTCCGGGGCGAGGGTCAACTCCTCCACGCCCTCCACCGACGCCAGGATGTCCCGTGTTTCCTGCTCGTCGGCGTCGGTGGACAGGACGATCTCGCTGTGAGCCAGCAGCGCTCTTTGCAGCTCCTCCGGCTCGCCGAAGGCCACCAGTCGGCCGTGGGCGATCATCAGGATCCGGTCGCAGATGGCCTGCACCTCCGACAGGATGTGGGATGAGAAGATCACGGTGTGGCTTTTTCCCAGCTCCCGGATCAGGTCGCGGATCTCCATGATCTGGATGGGATCCAGGCCCACTGTGGGCTCATCCAGAATGATGACCCGTGGGTTGCCCAGCAGGGCCTGGGCGATGCCCACACGCTGCCGGTAGCCCTTGGACAGCGCCGAGATGCGCCGGTTCTGCACCCCGGTGATGCCCGTCCGCTCCATGGCCTGCTGCACCTGGGCGGCCAGCTCCCGGCCACGCAGGCCCTTGGCCTCACCCACAAAGCGGAGATACTCCAGAGGCGATTCGTTGAGATAAAGGGGCGGGTGCTCCGGCAGATAGCCGATGAGGCGCTTGGCCTTGTCGGGCTCCTCAAAAATGTCGTGGCCGTCGATGGACACACGGCCGGCACTGGCCGACAGGCAGCCGGTGAGGATATTCATGGTGGTGGATTTTCCCGCGCCGTTGGGGCCCAGAAAACCGTAGACGTGACCCTCGGTGATTTCAAAGGAGATGTCATCCACCGCCACATGACCGCTGTAATCCTTGGTCAGATGCTCAACCGAGATCATACGCACCCTCCTTCTTGTGTAAAACGCTTTTCATTCGCGCACATCCTTTCCTGTCATGCTCCGGCCGGGCAGGGCC
>CAZDUQ010000033.1:8543-10584 GCA_964508665.1 uncultured Oscillospiraceae bacterium
AAACGCTTTTCATTCGCGCACATCCTTTCCTGTCATGCTCCGGCCGGGCAGGGCCCGCCGAAGCTTTTTAACAAACCATAGCATCGGTTGCTGAAGGAATGCTGAGGTTTTTGGGGAGTGGATGTAAAAGAATTATGAACGGGGTGAGGGGTAAGAATAAAAAGGCAGGGGCAGGAAGGACGAAGGAACGGATTGCCACACCAGTGTGCGCACTGGCTTGCAATGACAAAGGAGCAAAGGCGGCGCGAGGGCGCGCCGTTCCCCGGCAGAGGGGGCAGAGGGCAAAAAAGGCCCTCCGGTGGGGACCGGAGGGCCTTGCTGTATGGGGATGGGGAAGGGCTGTTTTGTGTCTGCCGGGATCAGGCCAGCTTGGCGCTCAGGCGCTGGGCGATGGCGTCCAGGAATTCCTCGGAGCTGACGGCGTGGGCCTCGAAGCCGGGCTCCACCAGACCAACCAGATCCTTGGTCATGATGCCGTCGTTCAGGGTGTCGAAGCAGGCCTCCTCCAGCTTTTCGCCAAAGGCGATGAGCTCGGGCAGCTCATCCAGCTCGCCGCGCTTCTTGAAGGCGCCCGACCATGCAAAGATGGTGGCCATGGAGTTGGTAGAGGTTTTCTCCCCCTTCAGGTGCTTGTAGTAATGCTTGGTGACGGTGCCGTGGGCGGCCTCGAACTCATAATTGCCGTCGGGAGACACCAGCACGGAGGTCATCATGGCCAGAGAGCCGAAGGCGGTGGACACCATATCGCTCATGACATCGCCGTCGTAGTTCTTGCAGGCCCAGATATAGCCGCCCTTGGAGCGGATGACGCGGGCCACGGCATCGTCGATCAGAGTGTAGAAATAGGTGATGCCCAGCTGCTCAAACTGCGCCTTGTAGCCGCCCTGCTCGAATTCCTCCTCAAACACCTTTTTGAACTCGCCGTCATAGACCTTGGCGATGGTGTCCTTGGTGGAGAACCACAGATCCTGCTTGGTGTCGATGGCGTATTGGAAGCAGGAGCGGGCGAAGGAGCGGATGGAGCTTTCCTTGTTGTGAGCGCCCTGCCAGACGGCGGGGCCGTTGACCTTCTGCACCACCAGCGTCTTTTCCTCGCCGGTCTGCTCGCCCTTGAAGGTCATGGTGCAGGTGCCGGGCTCGGTGGTATAGAGATCAACAGACTTGTAGACATCGCCGTAGGCGTGACGGGCGATGGTGATGGGCTTTTCCCAGTTCTTGACCACGGGCTTGATGGCGGGGATGCAGATGGGGGTGCGGAAGACCGTGCCGTCCAAAATGGAGCGGATGGTGCCGTTGGGACTCTTCCACATCTCGGTGAGCTGGGGATATTCCTCCATGCGCTGCTTATTGGGGGTGATGGTGGCGCACTTGACGCCCACGCCGTATTTTTTGTTGGCGTTGGCGGCGTCGATGGTGACCTGATCCTTGGTGGCGTTGCGGTTCAGCAGACCCAGATCGTAATATTCGGTCTTCAGGTCCACATAGGGCAGGATGAGCTTATCCTTGATCATCTGCCACAGGATACGGGTCATTTCGTCGCCGTCCATCTCCACGAGGGGGGTCTTCATCTGAATTTTAGCCATAAGAGATTACTCCTTTTTTGTGTGATTATTTTTGGGGGCGTGGGGCCGTGACAGCTCCCCTTACACAAGGGAGCCTTGGGCGGGAGTGCCGAAGGGACGCCTCCCCCCGGCGTGACGCGAGGTCACGCCACCCCCTCATAAATGCGGGGGTGAGAAATAAAAAACGGGGGCAAGAGGAACAAGAGGGTCGGATTGCCACACCAGTCTGCGGACTGGTTCGCAAAGACATGCGGGGGACGGGAGGACGGATTGCCACGGGGCTGCGCCCCTCGCAATGACATGGCCTATAGACCTGCCGTGACATCCGCTAAGGAGGGCTGAAGTCTCCGTTCTACTGCACGGACAGGTGTCCGGGGGCTTTCCGCCCTTCCGAAGATGGGCAGGAAGGCTTTCAGGCTTTGCCGTAGCCGGCGGCGTAATAGTTCATCAGGCAGCCTTCCTTGAGGATGAGCTTCTCA
>CAZDUQ010000034.1:0-10447 GCA_964508665.1 uncultured Oscillospiraceae bacterium
CGCAGACGGTGGCAGAGATGGCCTTCGCCATGCTGGCGCCCTATATTCAATGACCGTCTGGCGGCTGTATCTGCTGGAGATCAACGCTGTGGCGCTGCTGTTGTATGCCGCGGACAAGCGCCGGGCGGTGCGGGGCCTCTGGCGTGTTCCGGAGAGCGCACTGCTGCTGTCTGCCGCCCTGGGCGGCAGTGTTGGGGCGCTGGCGGGGATGCTGCTTCTGCACCACAAGACCCGGCGCAGAAGCTTCACACTGGGTGTGCCGCTGCTTTTGCTTGCGCAGTGCGCTGCGGCCTGGCTGTGGCTGCGGAGATAAAAGAAGGGAGCCTGATGGCGGAGCAGGCTCCTTTGCAGATCGCCGGTGGGATGTGCGTTCGTCAATGTGACGGGGAATTCAGACTGCTTTTTGTGCATTTTGACGATTCCCGCGCCGACGGTCGCCGAATCAGCACACGTACGGTCTGCCGATCGGTTGCGTAACCGATTCGATCCCGGATTCGCAAAAGAGCTTTTTGGCGTTATGCCCAATTTTTTGTGTGCCTCCCGTTCGGTATATTGGAAACACGCGCGGGTGGCGCAGACACCTCCCATCACACCGTGAAAGATGCCTGTAGGAGCGGTTGACACAAACGATCATGTGTTGTATAATGAATAAATATATGGTGGACAAAGGCCACCGTTGGAGGTGCTTATGAAAGCTGAGACCGTGGCCTGCATCCGGGCCTTCAACCGCTTCTATCTGCCGCAGTTTGACCTGCTGGGCAACAGCTATCTGGGATCGGAATATTCCACGGCTGAGGTGCGTGTCCTGTTCGAGGTGCACATCCACGACGGCTGCACTGCCTCTTCCATTGCCAGAATCATGCACCTGGACAAAAGCTATCTGAGCAGGGTGATCCGCAGCCACGAGCGGAAGGGCTACCTGTACCGGAAGATCTCGGCGATCGACAACCGGGCCTATGAGCTGCACCTGACCGAAGCGGGCGCGGTAAGAGCCAGGGCTTTCATTGAACGCTCCAACACGGAGATCGGCCAGAAGATCCGCAATCTGACCGACAGGGACTGCGAACAGTTGATAGCGGCGCTGAACACTGTCACGCAAATTCTGGAGGGATGCAAAGATTGAAGCGTGTTCCCTGTGACGCCGGATACAGGGCGGATTTGATCGAGCGGAACCGGGCGCGGATATCGTCCACGATCCGTCGGCTGTGCAGAGCGTGAAAACGCCTTTTCACCATTGACTTTTGAACGGCTTGTGCTATAATGAGTGTGAACTATTTGAGAGGAGCGCGGGAGGCGTTGCTGACAGGGAAGCGCTGTCGGATCGCAGCCGAACCTCAGAAAACTGAACACAGAGCAGCCCGTCGGCGAAGACCGACAGCGGAATGGGGTGAGAGTCCCCGCGAGTCGGTCACTGTGATGCCTTCGCAGAAAGGATTAGTCAGATACGCCAGGCTGCTGGAAGCGTCTGCCGGTACTGGATGCCCTGTTGCTGCGTCCGCACGGCCATGTGTGGACGCCTTTTGTTTCGGAAAATACAATTTTATACGCTGCATAGTGTCATCCGCAGTAGCTGCCGGGGCTTCGGCAGGCGCGATGATTAGACAATCCGGTGAAACCGCACAGGCGGCCAGTCCGGAGCTTCGCCCGTAGCTGTAAGCGCAGGAGCGTGTCGTTCGTGGAGTGATCCGGTCATTGGACAAAATCCGAGAAGGCTGAACGACAGGTGCAGGAAGACTCTCCCTTTCCCAAATGCGCAAGCCAGAATACCGACTATGCTTGAACTTGAAGGGCCCCGCAGGGGCGGACAAGTGTGGGCGCGAAAAAACGGTCGCATCATAAGGATGATGCGACCGTTTTTTGTTTCAATCGGCCCGGAGGACACCTGCACCCGCAGCAGAATGGTGGTTTTCCGGCACCGCGCTCCGGCAGAATCACTTTCATCGTTGTGTATTGCTCTCTGAGCTGACACATATTTCCCCATTTCACAAGCCGACCTGGGGCGCGCGCTCACTCCGCGCCCCGGTTCGACTCGTCGTCGATCAACAGACATAGCAAATCAGGAGGAACCTACATGAGACAACTTAAAAAACAGGGCATCAGCCTGTTGCTGGCGCTAATCGTGCTGTGCGCTCTCCCGGCGAACGCCTTCGCGGCGGCACCGGAGGACGCCCTGGCATCGGCCATCAGCGATACGGCAACTTATCTCTATCAAACCGTCAAAGCCCCGCAGGTGGGCTCCATCGGCGGTGAATGGGCCGTGCTGGGCCTGGCACGCAGCGGCTGCGAGGTGCCGGAGGGGTACGTCCGGCGCTACTATGCCGCAGTGGAGGCATATGTGACCGCCTGCAAGGGCGTGCTCCACGAGAAAAAGTACACCGAGTACTCCCGCCTGATCGTGGCGCTCAACTCCATCGGCGTGGATGCCCGCGATGTGGCCGGATATGACCTGACCTGTGCGCTGGGCGATTATGACAAGACCATCTGGCAGGGGATCAACGGCCCCATTTGGGCGCTGATCGCGCTGGACAGCGGCAGCTACCCCATGCCCGTCAACGCGGAGGCCGCCACGCAGGCCACACGGCAGATGTACCTTGACCGCATTCTGGCGTGTCAGCTGGACTGCGGCGGCTGGAATCTGACCGACGAGGGCGGCAGCGGCATCGCCGATCCCGATATCACCGCTATGGCCTTGCAGGCGTTGGCGAACTACCAGAATCAGGAGGAGGTCAAGGCCGGCACGGACAAGGCGCTGACTGCTCTCAGCGGGATGCAGAACGCCGACGGCGGGTTTTCCAGCTATGGGGTCGCCAATGTTGAAAGCGTGGCACAGGTCATCGTGGCCCTGTGCGAGCTGGGCATTTCGCTGGACGATTCCCGCTTTGTCAAGAATGGAAGCTCGACGATGGATGCCCTGATGTCCTTTTACCGGTCCGGAAGCGGCTTCCTGCACGTCGTCGACGGCTCCGGAAGCGACCAGATGGCCACCGAGCAGGCGTTTTACGCGCTGGTCGCCGCTCAGCGTGCCGCGCAGGGCAAAAACAGCCTGTATCGCATGAGCGATGCCATCAGGCTTTCCGATCGGGAAGGGCAGCAGACGGGCACCGGCCTGGCGGGCAGACACGCCGATGTGAGCGCCCAGCCCATCACTGACCCCGGCAAGACCTTTGCGGATATCGCCGCCCATGCTGACCGCACCGCCATTGAGACGCTGGCGGCCAGAGGCATCATCAATGGCTACAATGACACCACCTTCGGCCCTGAGGATACCATGACCCGCGCCCAGTTCGCCGCCATTGTCGTTCGCGCTCTTGGACTGCCCCTGGCGGAAACGGACACCTTCGCGGATGTGCCTGCCGATAGCTGGTACGCCGCTTATGTGGGCACCGCCTGCACCTACGGCATCGTCAACGGCACCTCGGCCACGACCTTTACACCGGAGGGCACCATCACCCGGCAGGAGGCCGCCGTCATGGTGGCCCGTGCCGCGAAGCTCTGCGGTATGGACACCGCCCTCAGCGCCGCCGAGATCCGGGATCTGCTGGCGCAGTTCAGCGATTATGTGACCACCGACGAATGGGCCAGGGAGGGTCTGGCCTTCTGCTACGGCGCGGATATTCTGGATCAGAGCGACGTGGATATCCGCCCCAGGGCCACCGCCAGACGCTGCGAGGTCGCGCAGATGGTCTTTCATCTGCTGGACGGCGTGGATCTGCTGTAAGGAGCTGCCGCTATGTGGTGGAAAAAGAACAGGTGGAAGGTTCTCATCCCGATCTTTGCCGTGGCCGTTCTGGCGGCGGCCTTCTGGTACGGCGGCGACGCACCCGGGATGCAGGGCTGGACACCCGGCAGTGATGCGGCCCTGTCGGACGGGGCCGGTGAAGGCGCAGCCCCATCCGCACCCGTGGAGGAGCCGCAGGACGAAGCCCCGTCGGCCGCGCCTGCAGAGCCTGACATCCCGGAACCGGTGGACACCAATTCGGATCCGGACTCCCCGGAGGAAGAGCCGCCGCCTGTGAGTGTCCCGGCAGAGGACACCGAGCAGGGGCAGCAGGACGATCCCCAGCAGCAGGAACAGGTCATTGGCCCCGACACTGGCAAGGACAAATACCTGACCGACCCTGTTCCGGAAGGCAGGCCCGCGCCTGTGGAGCCGGAGGACGTGACCATCTCCGATGTTGCCCATACCTGCACCATATCCATCTCCTGCGCTACCATTCTGGACAACCTGGACTGGCTCGATCCGGACAAAACGGAGCTTATTCCGGAGGATGGGTGGATCCTGGAACCTGTCACGGTGACCTTTTACGAGGGCGAAAGCGTGTTCAATGTGCTGCAACGCACCTGCAAGCAGCAGAAGATTCACATGGAGTTTGAAAACACGCCCATATACAACAGTGCTTACATCGAGGGGATCCATAACCTCTATGAGTTCGACTGCGGCGAGCTTTCCGGCTGGATGTACAGCGTCAACGACTGGTTCCCCAATTACGGCTGCTCTCGTTACCAACTTCGGGAGGGAGATGTGATTCGGTGGGTCTACACCTGCGATCTGGGCGCGGATGTGGGCGGCGGGTACGCCGCGGAATGATGCACCGGAGGACACGAATATGCAAAATAGAGATACCTTTTCCGGCTATCATCCTGCTGTCAACTTTCTTTACTTCGGGCTGGTGCTGGCCTTTACCATGTTTTTCATGCATCCGGTCAGTCTGGCCATTTCCCTTGCGGCATCGCTGGCCTATGCCGGTTACCTGAACGGCAAAAAAGCGGTTCGGCTTTCCATGATGTATCTGCTGCCCATGCTGCTCATGGCGGCAATCATCAATCCGGCCTTTAACCACGAAGGCCAGACAATCCTGACCTATCTGCCCACGGGCAACCCTCTGACGATGGAAAGCATTGCCTACGGCGCGGCTGCCGCGCTCATGCTGGCTGCCGTGGTGCTGTGGTTTTCCTGCTACACGGCGGTGATGACCTCGGATAAGTTCGTGTACCTGTTTGGCCGCGTCATCCCGGCGCTTTCTCTGGTGCTCAGCATGACCCTGCGCTTTGTGCCGAAATTCAGGGCGCAGTTTCAGGTAGTGGCTGAGGCGCAACGCTGCGTGGGACGGAGCACTGCCGACGGCAGCCTGCTCCGACGGCTGAAAAATGCCGTCACCATCCTGTCCATTATGGTCACCTGGAGTCTGGAAAACGCCATTGAAACGGCGGACAGCATGAAAAGCCGGGGCTACGGTCTGCCCGGCCGCACTGCCTTTTCCATCTATCGCCTTGACGATCGGGACAGAGCCGCTCTGATCTGGCTTTGCTTCTGCGGCTTTTACATTTTTGCCGGCGCGCTGGCCGGCGGCATGGACTGGCGCTATTATCCCACCATTCGTGGGACGCTCACCGGCGCGTTCCCCATCAGCTTTCAGCTGGTGTATCTGGCGTTGTGCATGACTCCGGTGATCCTAAACAGAAGGGAAGACAGAAAATGGAAGCGCTTGAAATACACGATCTGAGCTTTTCCTATCCTGAGCAGGAAGGCAGGGCCATCGATGACCTCAGTCTGAGGGTGTCCCGCGGCGCGTTTGTTGTCCTGTGCGGCCCCTCGGGCTGCGGAAAATCCACTCTGCTGCGCCAGCTCAAGACCGTTATGACGCCCCACGGGCGCAGGACGGGGGAGATATTCTTTGAGGGTACGCCCCTGGATGAGCTGGATCAGCGGACGCAGAGCGCAAAGATCGGATTTGTACAGCAGTCCCCGGAGAACCAGATCGTCACCGACCAGGTGTGGCACGAGCTGGCCTTCGGGCTGGAGAGTCTGGGGTACGACACCCCCACCATCCGCCGCAGGGTGGCCGAAATGGCTTCCTTCTTCGGCATTCAAACATGGTTTTACAAAAATGTCACGGAGCTGTCGGGCGGGCAGAAGCAGCTTTTGAATCTGGCTTCCGTTATGGTCATGCAGCCCGACATTCTGATCCTGGACGAGCCAACCAGCCAGCTGGATCCCATTGCCGCGTCGGATTTTCTCACCACACTGGGCAGAATTAACCGGGAGCTGGGCACGACTGTCATCCTGACCGAGCATCGGCTGGAGGAGGCGTTCCCGCTGGCCACCGCCGTGGTCGTCATGGACAGGGGCAGGCTTCTCTGCACCGGCACGCCGGGGGAGGTGGGTGCCGCCCTGCGGGACGTCGGGCATGCCATGTTCCTGGCCATGCCTACGGCGATGCGGGTGTGGGCGGCGGTTGAGAATCACGATGCGTGCCCCGTCACCGTCCGTGAGGGCAGGGACTGGCTGGCCGACTTTGCCCGCGCTCACACGCTGGACAAGCTGCCTGCCGAACAGGCGTGCGCCTATACCGGCGGCAGTGTTATCGAAGCGGAGGGCCTGTGGTTCCGGTACGAAAAGGCGCTGCCCGATGTGGTCAGAGGGCTGGATCTGCGGGTGAAAAAAGGCGAATTTGTTGCTCTCCTCGGGGGAAACGGCACCGGTAAGACCACCAGCCTGAAACTGCTGGCCGGGCTGCTGATGCCCTGGCGGGGGACGATTAGAACCACCGGCAGCGTAGGTGTGCTGCCCCAGGATCCCCAGGCGCTTTTTGTCAAAAAGACCGTGCGGGAGGATCTGCTGGAGCTTGTCAGGGGCCGCGGGACGGAGCAAAAGACGCGGGAGACGGGGATTTCCGGTGTCGTTCGGCTTTGCCGTCTGGAAGCGCTGCTGGATCGCCATCCCTATGATCTGTCCGGGGGCGAGCAGCAGCGGGTGGCGCTGGCCAAGGTGCTTCTGCTTGATCCGGATATCCTCCTAATGGATGAGCCGACCAAGGGGATGGATGCCGAGTTTAAGCAGAGCTTTGCGGAGATCCTGCAGGTGTTCCTGCGCCGGGGCGTGACCATTCTCATGGTCAGCCATGATATCGAGTTCTGCGCCCGGTATGCCCACCGCTGCGCCTTGTTCTTTGACGGAAGCATTGTCACTGAGGCAAGTCCCCGGGCGTTTTTTTCCGGCAACAGCTTTTACACCACCTCGGCCAATCGCATGGCACGGGATTTCCTCCCAGAGGCGGTTACGGCAGAGGATGTGATCGCCGCCTGCGGCGGCCAACTGCCGCCGACCCCCGCATTGCCTGCGGAGGACTTCAGTCTGCCTCAGTCGGCAAAAACGGAGGTCAGGCAGGCACCAAAGCCGCTGCCGTGGTGGCGGAAGCTGTCGGCGGCGGTGTCCGGCCTTGCCGCTCTGCTCCTGTTCATTCAGGCCGCGGGCGTGACAGACCTGTCCGCACTCATCGGTGCAGAGGGCATGACGGCGTTGGCGGAGGATCAGCTGGTGCTTTACGTTATTCTGCTGGTGTGTCTGCTCGTCTTTGCCGTTTCGGTCGTCCGCCGCAGCGACCGGCCGGATTTTCTGATGCAAACGCCCGTTGAAAGGCGAAGGCTGAGCCGACGCACCATGGCGGCCACCATCCTGATCCTTTTGCTGATCCCGCTGACCCTGTTTGTGGGTGAGATCTATCTGGCGGGGCAAAAGTATTATTTCATCGCGCTGCTGATCCTGCTGGAATGCATGATCCCGTTCTTCCTGATTTTTGAGAGTCGAAAGCCCCAGGCGCGGGAGCTTGTCATCATCGCGGTGCTGTGCGCCATCGGTGTGGCGGGCCGCGCGGCCTTCTTTATGCTGCCTCAGTTCAAGCCGGTCATGGCCCTGACCATCATTGCCGGGGTTGCCTTTGGCGGGGAAACGGGCTTTCTGGTGGGAGCCATGACCATGCTGGCTTCCAATGTTCTGTTCTCGCAGGGGCCGTGGACGCCGTGGCAGATGTTTGCCATGGGCATCATCGGCTTTCTCGCCGGCGTTCTGTTTCAAAAGGGCTGGCTGCGCCGCAGCAGAACGGCACTTTGCAGCTATGGTGCGCTGGCCGCCATCCTCATATATGGCGGCATCATGAACCCCGCCTCTGCCCTGATGTGGGCAGGGGAGCTGAACTGGAAGATCATCGTGAGCTACTATGTTTCCGGATTTCCCATGGATTGCGTGCAGGCAGCCGCCACCGGACTGTTTCTCTGGCTTGCCGCCGAGCCCATGCTGGAAAAGCTGGATCGCGTGAAGGTTAAATACGGATTGGTGGGGTGATTCCGTAGTCCTGTTTCCCGCGCAAAGCGCATTTCACAAATCAAGAAGGGATTTCCTTCGTTGAAAAAAGCAGTGATATCAACTGCTTTTGGCTTTCGAACAACAGATTTTCTTGCTTGTAACTTCATACTTGAACCACAAATTTGGGCGATTGTTGAAAAACAGTCGCCTTTTTCTATACCCAAGTGCCCCTAACCCTTCTGTGCTTCCGGTGTACGGATATAGTAGGGAGTGTTTTTTGTTTATGGCTGCAATCGCAGAAAGTTCATCCGCAGTCAGTGTAAAGTCAAACAGGTCAAAGTTCGCCCGAATATGGACAGCATTCTTTGAGCCGGGGATGACAATACAGCCAGCCTGAATGTGCCAGCGAAGAATGATCTGGGCGACAGATTTGCCATATTTCTTGCCAAGCTCTGAAAAAAGCGGTTCTTCCAGAAGTGCCTTGTCCCCATGTCCCAGCGGATACCACGCCTGTACAACCATGCCATTTTCTTTCAAGAATGCTTTCAACTCGTTTTCCTGATGATATCACATAAAAAAGCCAAGTCGAAAGACTTGGCTTTTTTGCAATGGTTTTTCTTAAAAGAAATTCCTTTGAAATTTGTGAAATACGGCTGTTTTATGTGGTCATTGCTCCGCTTCCTCTGGGATGTCCAGCACCTGGGGCGTGTGCCCGGTGAAGGGGAAAAACGCCTCCAGCAGATCCCGCGTCTTCATCGCCAGGCTGGCAGTGTTGACCAGCGGATGCATGCCGATCTCCTCCAGCTCCAGCACCTCACGGTCAATGAGCAGGTTGACCTGGTGTCCCTCATCAAAAGCCAGTCCCAGCGGCGTGATGGAGCCGGGGTGTACCCCCAGCAGCTCAAAAAGCTTGTCGCTCTCGCCAAAGCTCAGGCGAGAGGAGCCGATGAGCTTGGACACCACAGAGGTCTTGAAGCGCTTATCGCCCCGGATCAGAAGCAGATAGAACACCGTTTTCTGCCGGTTGCACAAAAATAGATTCTTGCAGATGGCAGCGCCCAGCCGCTCCTCTGCCTGGGACAACTCCTCCATAGAGCCGGCCTCCGGGTGCTCCACCACCCGATAGGGTATTTTCAATTGCTCCAGCAGTCGATAGACACTGTTTGCATCAGCGCGTTCCATGCTTGACTTCATCCCCCTTTTGTGCTTTGGCAATTTTACCTCCGTGATAAAGATCGCACTGACGATCAGCCCTCCGCCGACGAACAGACGAAGGGACGGCTGATCGTAGCCCAGCAGCACTGACAATCCACAGGCGAACACCGTTTCGAAGGTGTAGATCACGGCGGCCTTGGTAGGCGGCACGAATTTTTGTGCATAGCCCTGACACAAGCCGGAAACAATAGTGGGAAACAGCGCCAGCAGCAGCACGGTGATCAGGAATTTCTCCATCTGCACGCCCTCCATGGAAAAGCCACCGGTGCAGGCTGCGGCGCCGCCGGCGATGAGCGCGGAGACCATCAGCGGAAGAACGGTCAGCAAGGAGGTTTTGGTAGTGCGTCCCGCATAGGAAAGGTAGGTCACCTGGAAGGACCAGCACACCGCGCAGCCCAGGGTAATCAGGTTACCCACATTCAACTGCATCCCCTCCCCAGGCGCCATGTTCAGCACATAAAGTCCAACCAGGCACAGCGGCAGCGCCAGAAAGACGCTCTTTTCGGCCTTCTGCTTCAGAATGATCCAAGAGGTGATGGGTACCAGCACCACATAGGCTGCCGTGATAAAGGAACTGTTGGCGGGTGTGGTGTATTGCAGGCCCCACACCTGCGTGGCCTGACAGAGATAATATAAAACGCCCAGGATCAGTCCATGGATCCAATCCTGACGGGTCGCGCGGCGGATGTCCTTCCAAAAGAAGGGCAGCATCAGCAGCACTGCCAGTGCGTAACGGATGGCCACATAGGCGTTGGTATCCACGCCGCAGGCGGCGATATCGGCGCACCAGACAAAAGAAGCGCCCCAGAACATAGTGGCCAGCAGGAGCAGTCCCTCCATGAACAGCGGTCGTTCGTGCAGTGGTTTTTTCAAGACAGGTTCTTCCTTTCCCGCCGGATCCCCGCATCCGGCTTTTTCCGCAATTATTTTATACTGTTTTTTTGTCTGTGTCAATGTGACGTCGAAAGTATCGTTGACTGAAGATGAAAAATGCGGTATAATCATGAATATGACAGGCGCGGGTATGGTGGAATTGGTTGACACGCAGGATTTAGGTTCCTGTGCCGCAAGGCGTGTGGGTTCGAGTCCCACTACCCGTACCATGGCGAGTGTTCTTACAGCATTTGAAAGGCTGTTAAGAACACTCGC